>DATJOH010000570.1:0-2852 GCA_035507235.1 Acetobacteraceae bacterium | reverse complement strand
CCAGTTCCGCCGCCGCGTCCTGCGTGGCGCTATCGATATAGATATGCGCGCCGAGTTGCCGCGCCAGTTTTTCCTTGTCGCTGCCGCGCGCGATGGCGACGGTGCGGAAACCCATTTTGACGGCGAACTGCACGCCGAGATGGCCGAGGCCGCCGATACCCTGGATGGCCACGAGGTCGCCCGGGCGGGCGCCGCTTTCGCGCAGCGCGTTGAAGGTGGTGACGCCGGCGCAGAGCAGCGGCGCCGCATCCGCGGCGGCGAGTTCCTCCGGCATGCGCGCGAGCGCGTCGGCGGGGCAGACCATGGCTTCCGCGTAGCCGCCGTCATAAGTGACGCCCGGGATGCGCAGGTTGCGGCAATCGATCAAAAGGCCGCGGCGGCATGGCTCGCAGCGGCCGCAATGACCGCCGAACCAGCCAACGCCGACGCGCGTGCCGACGTCCCAGCCGATGACGCCCGCGCCGACGGCGTCGATGACACCGGCGATTTCATGGCCTGGCACGATCGGGTAGGGCACATTGGGGAACAGCCCGTCCTTGGCAACGGAGTCGCTGTGGCAGACGCCGCAGGCCTGAATTTTGACGCGCACTTCGCCGGGCCCAGGTTCCGGCATATCGCGCTCGACGAGTTCGAGCGGGCCGCCCTTGGTCGCCACCTGAACCGCACGCATTTTTCGCATCATGGCCTCCGTGTTCATAACCGTCAGCCATTATATCCCGCAGGGCCAGCGGCGCCTATAGTTGGAAGCGCGCGAAAACGAGCAAAAGTCTTTTGCTTCTTTTCTTCAGAAAAGAAGAATCTTCTTTCTTGAAAGAAAGAAGCAAAGAACTTTTGCTATTAAGGCACCTGGTTGGGGCAATGAATGTAGCCGGCCGAATTGTCGGCCGCCTCATAGCGCGGCGCGGCGCCGCTGAGCGCGGCACGCCATTCCGCTTCCTCGTTGTGGCGGCGGGCGAAGACGAAAACCTGTTCCGCGCCCTCCAGAGCCGGCGTCGTATCGAGCTTTCGGTTCGGGCCGCGAATGAGGGACGGCGCTTGCGGCGTGAAGCCTGCCCACCCGTCGAGCTTCATGCCGGGGCTCGCTGCCGGGCGCGCGGCATCATGTGGGCGCGGTTGGCCCTGACAGGGCGCGATCGCTGCCAGGACGAGCAGGATGGCGCCGCATCGGATCACCAACGCGGGTCGCCGGTGATGCAAGCCACGCGAAAGCGCCGCTTGGCCGACAGGTCTCGCAATTCGGCCTGGGTTCAGGACGTCCAAGGGTTAATCACCGCCACGCCGCACTCGGCGAAATCGGCGACATTGCGGGTGACAATGGCAAGACGTCGCGACCGTGCCGTTGCGGCAATGAGACAATCCATGACGGGCCGCGGCCGCACTGCCTGCAATTCTCCCCAGATGGTCAGGGCGGCTGCGTCCAGTGGCAGGATGCGGGCTGCGAACCGCTCGGAGATGGCTTCGAGCCATCGCTGCAATGTTTCGGCGGTTTTGGGGTCTGTCTGGCGCTTCAATGCAATGCCTTTCGCCAACGCGCCAATGGTGACGACGCTCAAAAAAATCAGGGCCGGGTCCGCGCCGCGGAGCCAGCCCGCTGGCGCCGGCTCACCGCGGCGCGCGGCGGAAAGCACGTTCGTATCCACCAGATACATCAGATTTGCGTCGCGCGCGGCAGGTCGCGCGGACGGTTCTCCACGGCAGCGGCGAAATCGTCGGGCCAATCCGGCCCTTCAAGCAGGGCGCTGACAAGGTTCGGCGCACCTTCGGTCAGCCGGTCATAGTCCTCCACCGAGAGTACGACGGCGGCGCGCTGGCCGCGCAACGTCACGGTTTGCGGACCCTCCCGTCGCGCGGTGGCGACAAGTTCGCTCAGGCGCGCCTTGGCGTCCTGCAACTGCCACTCCATGAGCGCTTCTCCGAACTAGTCAGACTAGTCATATTGTGGCCATTTGGGGATTTAGCAAGGACCCGCGGCCACTTGGACGACCGGCGCATGGGTCTGCCCCGGCTGGCCAATCTGGCGTGCGGCCGCCATATCAAGTACCTGCCGCGCGACGCTAACCGGGGTAAGTCCGCGTATGTCCTATGGGTTCTTGCTCCTGCTGGTGGCAATCGGGTTCGCGATCCACGCCTACCGCACCGGACGCATGAATCCCTGGCTGTGGATCATCGTCTTCGCGCCGGGCCTCGGCTGCCTGCTGTACCTCATCCTGGAAATCATTCCCGAATTCGTCGGCGGCGCCACGGCCATGCGGCTGCAGCGCAAGGCAATCGCCACCGTCGATCCGGGCCGCGAATACCGCACGCTGGCGCGCGAAGTGGAACTGGCGCCAACCGTGCATAACCGGCTGCACCTAGCCGACGAATGCATGCGCCTCGGCCGCATGGAGGAAGCGCACGCCCTCTACGAAGCCTGTGCCACCGGCCTGCACGCGGCCGATCCCTCCGTGCTCGGCGGCCTGGCGCGCACCCGCCTTGCCGCCGGAGACATCCCCGGCGCCCACGAGGCACTGAACGCGCTGCGGGCGGAAAACCCGGAATGGCGGCCACCGGAAGTCGCGCTGCTCACCGCGCGGGTGCTGGAAGCGGAAGGCAAGACCGACGAGGCGCTGGCGGTGCTCCGGGCGCTCGCCACCACCTATCCCGGCGAGGAGGCACGCTGCCGCTACGCCGACCTGCTGGCCAGAAGCGGCCAACCGGAAGCCGCCCGGGCGGAATACCGCGAAATCATCCGCCGCGTCGAACTGCAAGGCCGCATCTACCGCAAGGAACAGTCCGCCTGGTACGACGCCGCTCGCCGCGCGTTGGCGTGAGGGGGGTGGGGGGGCCTCCGGCGGGGGGGGGGGGGGGGGGGG
>DATJOH010000569.1:0-5576 GCA_035507235.1 Acetobacteraceae bacterium | reverse complement strand
TCTTACTTACTCGTTACGCGATATAGCGTTGCGATCGGCACGGCGGCGATTTCGCGCAGGCGCGGCGGCAAGGGGCCGATATCCGCGCCGAAGTGCATGACCAGCACGTGGTCGAATTTCCGCGGCCAGCCCAGCCAATAGATGTGACCGCCATGGCCGTAGGGCGGCGGTCCGCCGGGCGGGTCCTGGCGGGTCGCGCCGTCGCGCAATTGCTGCGGGGTGATGGTGCGGCTGTTGGGCGAGGCGGCGCCTTGCAAGGCGGGACGGACCTCGATCGGCGTGGCCTCGGTGAGCAGGAAGGGGACGAAGGCGTCGCGGTCGATAGTGGCGAGCAGGCCGGCGTGGCCGGTGAAGACGGTCTGGGTGACGCGGAGCGGGCCGGAGGGATCGTTCGGGTCGACGACCAGCAGGCGGGAGCCGGGCGGTAAGGCCAGGAGCAGGCCGCGGATTTCGGAGGCCTGGATGTCGAGGGCTTGCAGCAGGACGAAGGCGCAGCCGGCGCGCAGTGCCACCAGGAGGACGATTGCGGCGGCGCTGAGGGTGATCGCGCGTTGGGAGATGGGGCGCGTCGCGGCGGCGCCGGCGATGAGGAGGATGGCCAGCAGGATCGGCAGGCGCATGTCGGTGGCCCAGGCATTGAACAGCACCTTGGGCGCCGCGGCGGCGGCAAGGGCGAGCACGATGGCGGGGGCCAGCAGCGGCGGCGCGATGCGGACGCGTAACGCCCAGGCGGCGGCGAGGGCGGCGAGCGGCAGTAGCGCGAAAAGCGCGATGATCGGCGCCGGGGCCGGGAAGAAGACGGGGGTCAGGGCGGCGCCGATTTTGTCGGCGGGGGTGCCGTAGAACGTGTCGGCGGCGGCGCCGAAATGGCCGGTGGCACCGAAGCCGACGGCCAGAATGAGGCAGGGAATGGTTTGCGCGGCGGCGGCGAGCCAGTCCAGCAGCAGCGTGCGGCGCGGTTGGAAGCGCGTTTGGGCGGCGCGGCCGAGTTGGTCGCCGGCGATGAGGATGCAGTAGGCGACGCCGGCGAAGGCGTGGGCGAGGAAGACGACGGCCAGCAGGAGGCCGCAGAGGGCGGCGCGGCGGAAGCGCGGCCAGGTGGCCAGGCGCAGCCAGAGGGCAAACAGGAGCACCGCCAGACCGGCGGCGAACATGTAGTCGAGCAGGCCGCGGGCGATCAGGTAATTGTAGCTGAGGAGGAAAGCGGCGGCGGGCATGAGGCCGATGCGGCCAAGCGCCGCCCAGCGCAGCGCGGCGGCGGCGGTTACCGGCATGAGCAGGCAGAGGGCGAGGAAGACGCGGCCGGCGACGTAGAGGGGCAGCCAGGGGCGCAGCCAGCCGACCACCACGTCCATCGCCTGGTAGGGCACCAGGTGGGGCGGGCGCTGGTAGAAATGCGTCATGGTGCCGCCGGCGCGCAGGTTTTCCAGAATGTGGATGCGCGCGAGGTGGTTCGGCGTGTCGCCGAGCAGCGGCACCTGAACGGAGAGGATTGGTATGACAACGAGGGCGGCGAGCCCGAGATAGACCAGGCCGAGACGCCAGCCCTGTAACCCGTCGCTGGACCCGCTGTGCGGCATCGATGCGCTGCCCTCCGATCGGTGCGTCGTGGCGCGCGCTTTAGCAGCCGGCGCGCGAGTCGGGGCGGTGGCGCCCCCTTCCCCGGTGGCCGGTTTGTTGCCACATGGGGGCATCGCGGGTGCTTATGCGAGGCCGACGCATGTCCACGACCGAAGCCAAGTCCGAACCGCCGGTGCAGAGGAGCGAACAGGAATGGGCGTCGCTGCTGACGCCCGAGCAATTTCGCGTGCTGCGCATGCACGGCACGGAGCGGGCGGGAGAAAGCAAGCTGAATGGCGAGAAGCGCGCCGGCACGTATCGCTGTGCGGCGTGCGACAGCGTTCTATTCGACAGCGGGACGAAATACGAGAGCGGCAGCGGCTGGCCGAGTTTTTACCAGCCGGTGGCCGGCGCGATCGGGACCAGCGTGGACGACTCCTACGGCATGCGGCGCGTGGAAGTGCATTGCGCGCGGTGTGGCGGGCATTTGGGGCATGTGTTTCCGGATGGTCCGCAGCCAACGGGTGAGCGCTATTGCATGAATGGCGTGGCACTGAAGTTCGAGCCGGCATGAGCGTCGTGGCGCCCACGGATGCGGAATTGCTGTCGGAGTTGCGAGCGCTGCTGGGCGGCGAGTCCGATCCGGTGGCGAATGCGGCCAATACAGCGGCGCTGATCTTCGCGCGGGTGCCGCGGCTGAACTGGGCGGGATTTTATTTCCTGCAGAGCGATACGCTGGTGCTGGGTCCGTTCCAGGGTCAGCCGGCGTGCACGCGCATCAAGCTGGGGCATGGGGTTTGCGGGACGGCAGCCTCGCGGAACGAAACGATATTGGTCGCGGATGTGCATGAATTTCCTGGCCATATCGTGTGCGATACGGCATCGCTGAGCGAAATCGTGGTGCCGTTCAGCGTGGCGGGAAAATTCTACGGCGTGCTGGATATCGACAGTCCGGAGCGCGCTCGGTTCGGGCCTTCGGAGCAGGCGCTGATGGAGGCGGTGGCGGCGCTGTATGTGGAGGCGTGCGAGGGGTAGCGCGCGGTGGCCGGCTCGGCCGGCGTCGGGACTGGACGCGTGACCATCCAATGACTATAATTTAGGGTATGAGCGAACACAGCGTCGCTGAGGCGAAGGCGCATTTGTCGGCGCTGATCGACCGGGCATTGGCCGGCGAAGGCGTGGTGATAACGCGCCACGGGCGCCCGGTTGTTGCCTTGCGGCCGGTTGAAGGTGAAGCGGCGCCTATCACGCCGGCCGACATTGCCTGGCTCGCTACGCGGCGGGTTGGCGGAACGAAACCGAGCGTCGACGCGGGAGAGTTGCTGAGCCGGATGCGCGACGAAGACGACGGGACGTGAGAATTTATCTGGATGCAAGCGTGCTCGTGCCGCTTTTCATCCTGGACGCCCTCAATGACCGTGCTGAGACGCTGTTGCTGCGCGCGGGGGCGGTTATCGTCGTGGTGAGCGACTTTGCCGCTGCGGAGTTTGCGTCAGCCTTGGCGCGGCGGGTGCGCATGGGCGAGTTGGCAACGGAGGAAGCGCGTACCGCTTTCACCAATATGGACGCGTGGGTCGCGCGAGTTGCCATCCGCACTGACACGAGGGGAGCGGATGTCGCCGCGGCCGAAGGCTTGTTGCGCCGATTGGATTTGCCGCTGCGTACGCCGGATGCGTTGCATATCGCGATCGCGCGGCGCGTCGATGGCAGCCTGGCAACATTCGACCTGAAGATGGCAGGCGCGGCGCAGTCTCTCGGGCTGCTGTTGGCACAATGAAGACAGGAAGGAAGTATTTCTTTTTCGAAAAAAGAACGTTCTTTCCTTCTGCCTTATCTGACTTTGCACGATTTTGGCTTCAGCGCTGATTGTTATCATTCGGGACGCGACCGCCAATAGCGGCTAGAGCGCGATTGCTTGATGTTGCCATGGCTATTCGGCGCAATCGCGCTCTAGCTCTTTGTTTTCCCGCATGATTCACGCTTCCGGCTGCGCCAACTTGAAGCGATCATGCTCTAAAGCGTCATGAAATCAGGGGGCGACTGCCCCCCGATCCCACTCCCTTGCCAGGCGGGCGTGCGCCGCGGGCCGCCAGGCGCGCATTGTTACTTGCTGCTGAGAAGCGGCCAGGCGTACGCGCCCTTGGGCGGCGTCACACTCGTCGTGTTGCTGAGCGTCGCGGTGAAGGTCTGTTTTTTCGTCGCGGCGGAACAGGCTTTCTTCGGCGGTTGCTGGGTGCCGGAGAAGACCGGGACCGCGAAGTCGATCGTCCCCGACACATTCTTGCCTTTGAACGTCATGGTGCTGGTGTAATATAACGTAGAGACGAAAACCGTCAGCGTTACGCCACCATTGGTAATCGGGTCGGAGGTGCCGATGGCGACGCCCCACCCGCCGACTTCCGTGCCCTTGCAATAGACCGTGCCGCTGTCGGACATGCCGGTCAGGTTGAAACCGCCACCGCTGGCGGCAACCACAACTTCCACTTCGTCGCCTTCATTATTGGTGCCGATGTAGGTGCCCGCCTTCTGCGCGAAGGCGGCCGGCGCTGCCGCCAACAGGGCGGCGGCCACAACCGGCACAGCCAGCCGGCGCTTTTTCATGACATTCATGTTGTTCTCCCCGAAAAGCTTGAGATCGTGAAACGAACATGCGCACGTGACGAGACGATTACAGGAAGGTTAACTGCCGTCAAGGCAGTTTTCCGCTGATTTCAGGAGCTTTTGGGCTTGCAAAGGCAACCATTAGGTTGCATATTACCGCCATGAGCTTGGACGCAGTGTTCCGCGCGCTCGCCGATCCGGCGCGGCGGCGGTTGCTGGATCGGCTGCGCGCGCAAAACGGGCAGACGCTGGGGGAATTGTGCGCCGATGAAGACATGACACGCCAGGCGGTGACCAAACACCTGGCCGTACTGGAAGCCGCGAACCTTGTCGCGACGGAAAAGCGCGGACGGGAAAAACTGCATTATCTCAATCCGGTGCCGATACAGCAAATCGCAGATAGGTGGATCGGCAAATACGAGCGCGACCGGCTTGGCGCGCTTGCTGACCTCAAAACCAGACTGGAAGGATCGAACGATGACGAGTGACCGGTTTCTGTATGTGACCTACATACGCACGACAGCGGAAAAATTATGGGAGGCGCTGACCCAGCCGGAATTCACCAGACAATATTGGAGGGGCATCCGGCACGAGTCCGAGTGGAAAGCCGGCGCGTCGTGGAAGCTCGTGTTCCCGGATGGGCGCATCGCCGATAGCGGCGAAGTACTGGAATATGATCCGCCGCATCGGCTTATTCTGAAATGGCGTAACGAATTCCGGCCGGAATTGCGCGAAGAAGGGTTTTCGCGTGCCACGCTCACGCTCGAGGCGACTGGCGAAACGGTAAAGCTGACAGTACTGCACGAAATCGATGTTGAACGCTCGAAACTCATCGAAGCCGTGTCGGGTGGCTGGCCGTCGCTGCTATCGAGCCTGAAAAGCCTGCTGGAAACGGGCAAGGTGCTTGAGATCGCATAAGCGCCCTCATTCCACCTGAAATCATAACGATTTCATTGCAAACGTGTTATACCAGGGTGTCCAGGACAGGCGTTGTGCCGGAACTGGTGAGCGTACCGGCGGTAACGGACTGCGAAGTCGCAGCGCCGCTATCCGCCGGGTGACGATGGTGATGCCCCTTTGCCGCTGCCGGCGATTTGGCGGTACTACCGCCGGCGGCGACCGAACTGGGCTGGAAGGCTGTTGACGAAGCGGCACCGACAGACATCGACGTGTCTCCATTGAGAATATGCCGGCCAGGCTGTGCACGCAACGTGCCGGCTGCGGGCGACAGCATTTTCAATGACTTGCGTGATGGTGAGCAGGCAGGATTTGCCGCGGTCGGCGGAAAATGCCGGGTGCGGGGAGGTGTAATAAGGAAGAAGAGTTCTTTTTTGAAAAAAAGAACCAAAAAACTTCTGTCTGTTGTGGGCAGCACGGGTTTTCCATGATTGGGCCGGCGGCCGGATGCCACGGAT
>DATJOH010000568.1:0-11538 GCA_035507235.1 Acetobacteraceae bacterium | reverse complement strand
GAAATCCCTGCGCCGCCACGAAGGCACGGGCACGCACCTTGTCGCCCATCAGCTCGATAGCATCTGCCGAGGGACCAACGAATATCATGCCGGCCGCGGCAACAGCTCGCGCGAACCCCGCGTTCTCCGACAGGAATCCGTAGCCAGGGTGCACGGCGTCGACCGAAGCCGCGCGCGCTTTCGCGACAATTTGGCTCCCGTCGAGGAAGGCCGCCACCGGCGTTGGCCCATCAATGTCGATAATCCCATCCGCGTCGCGCAGAGCCGGGGCCGCGCGATCCGCCGCATGGCGCAATACCAGCACGCGCAATCCCATGCCGTGCGCCGTGCGCAGAATGCGCGCCGCGATTTCGCCGCGGTTCGCGATCAACAGAGTACGATACGGCAGAACCTCCCTCATGGTCGTTCCGGCGCCAAGCCATCGAGCAGCAATCGATGAATGCGCTGCGCCGCCCTAGATACATCCAAACTCGCGCCGCCGGTCAGGCCACGCCACGCCAAATGCTCCATGCCGCCATACAGCATGTCACGCACGAGATACGGATCAGCGCCGGCAACCACTTCGCCTTCCGCCATGCCCTGACGCAACAATTTCACCAAAATGCCGGTATAGCGCCGGTTCAGGCCTTGCAGGGCCGAACCGGCGTAACCGGCCGCAACGCGAACTTCCGCAATAAACAGGCGGCAAAGCGCACGATCATTAGCCAATACCGTCAGATGTGTTTCTATCAGAGCCAGAAGGCGGGCGGAAAAATCCGCCTCCGCCGCGACGGCGGTTTCCGCCGCTCGCAACACGCGTTGATAGAACCGCGCGAGCACCGCATCGCGCAGCGCCTGCTTGCCGGGAAAATACCGGTAAATCAACCCGTCCGAAACCGCGGCCTTGCGGGCGACATCGGCAATGCTGGCTTCGGCAAAGCCGCCACGCACCATGACATATTCGGCGGCGTCCAGGATGCTCTCCTGGCGGTCTCGCAGTTGCGCGACGCTCAGGCGCGGCATGGAGTCAACACACTATAAAGAAGAAAGGTTGGGGCGCTGCCCCAAACCTCGCTGGGGCCTTAGGCCCCAGACCCCATTTTTTCTGGACCGTGGCTCGCATCAATCCCCGAAGCACTCCTCAATGCACCGGCCCTTGCATAAACGGGCAGGTTCCTATAATGAATGCCATTCACTATAGCGTCAACATCCAAAATCGGGGGGCGCAACACGGAAATGCCGTCAGCCGACAGTTTAGTGGTGCAGCGCAACACCGGCTTCGCGCTGACCGACGCGCAACAGGCGATCCTTGACGAAGCGGATCGCTTCGCGGCGGCGGAGCTGCATCCCTTGCAAGCGCGCATGGACAACGAAGAATGGTGGCCGGCGCATGTCATGCCGCGCCTTGCCGCCATGGGATTTCTCGGCATTACCGCGTCCGCCGCGCATGGCGGTGCGGATGCGGATATTTTCACATGCGGCCTGATTACGCAGGCGCTCGCGCGATGGAACCACGCCGTCGCCCTCAGTTATGTCGCACACGAGAATCTTTGCCTGAATAATATCGCGCGCAACGCAAGCCCCGCCCTGGCGGCGCATTATCTGCCGCGCCTGTGCGATGGCACCGCGATCGGCGCCCTGGCACTCACCGAGCCCGGGGCCGGATCCGATGCGCTCGGCGCCATGGCGACGACAGCGCGGCGGGAGGGCGACAATTATATTTTGAACGGCACCAAACTCTATATCACCAACGGGCCGGTCGCGGATGTCGTTCTTGTCTACGCAAAAACCGACAAGACGGCCGGCGCAAAGGGCATCAGCGCCTTTATCGTGGAAAAGCATTTCCCGGGTTTTACCGTAGCGCAAAAGCTGGACAAAATGGGCTTCCGCGGATCGCCGACCGCGGAACTCGTGTTCACCGATTGCCGTGTGCCGGCGGAGAATCTCGTGGGCGCGGAAGATCGCGGCGTCGCCGTCGTTATGAGTGGCCTCGATCTGGAACGCGCGATCGTCGCCATGATCAATGTCGGCATGGCGGAACGCGCTTTTGCCCTGGCCCTGGAATACGCGCGCACGCGCGAACAGTTTGGCCGGAAGATCGGCGAGTTTCAGTTGGTGCAGGGCAAGCTCGCGGACATGTTCGTGCAAGTCGAAACGGCCCGTTCCTATTGCTATACCGTGCTCGCGGCGTGCAACGATCTGCCGGCGGGCGAAGGTGGCCGCGGCGACATCCACATGCGCACAGCGGCGGCAATACTCTATGCCGCCGAGGCGTGTTCGCGCGTGTGCGCCGATGCAGTGCAAATATTTGGCGGCGCCGGCTATATGCGGGAGACAGAAATCAATCGGCTTTACCGCGCCGCGAAGCTTCTTGAAATCGGCGCGGGCACCACGGAAATCCGCAAATTGATCATTGCCGGCGAGTTGCTGCGGGCATGAGCGTGCCGCCGCTCCGCAGCGATGCCGAGTTGCTGACAATGCCGATCGCCCTGCGATCCGGCCTGTTCGAAGGCAAAACAGTGTTGATTTCCGGTGGCGGCAGTGGCATCGGCAAGGCGGCCGCCATCTGGTTCGCCCGCCTGGGTGCCCGCGTTGCGATTTGCGGACGAACACTGGAGCGGCTGCAGGTAGTGGAGGGGCTACTGCGCGGTCTGCGTGCCGAGGCCCGCGGCTACGCCATGACCATACGCGATCCCGAGGCCGTTGCGGCGCTGATCGCCAACGTGTGGCGTGATTTCGGCGCCCTGGATATCCTGGTGAATAATGCGGGCGGCCAATTTCCGCAGGCGGCCATCGAGTTTTCGGTAAAAGGGTTTCAGGCAGTCATCGAGACAAATTTGCACGGGCCATGGTATATGATGCAGCAGGCCGCAAGGCATTGGCGGGATGCGGGGCAGCCGGGCATTATCGTGAATGTGGTGGCGGTGGTGGAACGTGGCATGCCCGGTGTTGCCCATACCTGCGCGGCCCGCGCCGGCGTCATCCATCTGGCGAAAACCGTTGCGGTGGAATGGGCGCCGCTGAATATACGTGTCAATTGCGTGGCACCCGGTATCATTGCGACAGAAGGCATGCGCGCCTACCCGCCGGAAGCCGTGGCCGCCATGCCGCGCTCCAATCCCATGATGCGCTTCGGGCAGGTGGAGGATACGGCAAATGCCATTTGCTATCTGGCGAGCGAGGCCAGCGCCTTCATGACCGGAACGGTGCTGACGGTGGATGGCGGGTTTCGGCTATGGGGCAGCCAATGGACCATACCGGAGCCGGACTATTTCATGGATTGACAGGGACCAAGCCATGCTGAGCCTGCAGGAAATATCCGACCGGCTGGAAATCCAGGACCTGATGGCGCGCTATTGCCATGCCATCGACCGGCGCGATTTCGCTGCACTCGACGATATGTTCACACCAGATGCCATCATCGATTACACCGAAATGGGCGGCGCACGCGGCGCGCTGCCGGACATAAAACTCTATTTGCAGCGCGCGCTGGCCCAGTTCCGCGGATCGCAGCATCTGGTCGCTTCCCTATTGGTTAAAATCACGGGGGATACGGCAACGTGCAGCAGTATTTGCCACAACCCGATGATCGTTGCCGTGGAAGGCCGGGATTGGCCGTTCTTTTGTGGCCTCTGGTATCATGACAGGCTTGCGCGCACCTCTTCGGGCTGGCGCATCGCCGAGCGCGTGCAGCAGAAAAGCTATTTTTTCAACGTGCCACCAGACTTCGCCGCCGCGCCCACCACCGTGACAACTTAAAACAAGAGGGAAACACCCATGCCAGACGGATCAGCACCGGATCTTGCCGCGCGCATTCAGGCACTGGAGGATATGGAAACCATCCGGCGTCTGAAATACCGGTATTTCCGCGCCATCGACACTGCCGATATCACCCTGCTCGCAACCTTGATCACCGAGGATTTCAGCGCCAACTACAAGGGCGGCACCTATCATTGGGTGGTGGAGGGGAAGGCGAATTTTCTCGCCGCCATCAAGGCGGGATTTCATAACCGCGCGCTCGCCCAGCATACCGGCCACCACCCTGAAATCGACCTCACCTCCGGCAACACGGCGACCGGCCTCTGGTATCTCACCGACAGCTTCATCCATCTCGACTCGCTTGCTGTGACAACCGGCAGCTCGCTCTATCGCGACGAATATGTGCGCCAAGAAGGGAGTTGGCAGATCCGCAAATCCTCCTACACGCGGATATATGAAATTGTCGATACGCTACAGCAACGGCCAAACGTCACCTTCAGCCTGCTCGCTGAAACCGGCGCGGCGCCGGTTGGGTGAACGGCATGGGAAAACTCTCGGGCAAGATCGCCATCGTGACCGGCGGCGGCCAGGGCGTCGGCCGCGGCATAGCACTTGCGCTTGCGCGCGAGGGCGCAGCCATCATGCTCGCCGGCCGCACACACGCCACGCTGCAAAATACCGCCGCCGAAATCACCGCGCTCGGCGCCGATGCGACGTTTTGCATTGCAGATGTGAAACAGGCCGACGACATCGCGCGCCTGGTGGACGAAACCGCGGCAAAATTCGGCGGCATCGACATACTGATCAACAACGCGCAGGAAGTGCCGCTGGGCAGGCTACTGGACGTGGCTGATGAGGCGTTCCTGGATGGCTTCACCTCCGGCCCTCTGGCAACGTTCCGGTTGATGAAGGCGTGTCACCGGCATTTCGTCGCACGTGGCGGCGGCGCGGTCATCAATCTCGCCACCGCGGCGGCCGAACGCTGGGATATGTCGGGTTATGGCTGTTACGCCGCCGTCAAGCAGGCGATACGCGCCCTGACGCGCGCCGCCGCGGCGGAATGGGGACGCGACAGCATACGCGTGAATACCATTGCACCGCATGCCCTCTCCCCCGGCATGCAGGCCTGGATCGAAGCGGTGCCGGAGGAGGCGGCGGCGTTCCTCGCAACCATTCCGCTCGGCCGCGTCGGCGATTGCGAGGCGGATATCGGCCGGGTGGTTGCGTTCCTGGTGGGGCCGGATGCCGCCTATCTGACGGGCGCTACCATTCCGATCGACGGCGGACAGGCGAACTTCGGGTAGCCGCCGTAAAGAAAGCCGGCGGGAGATGTGCCATCCGCCGCCACCCGCTGAATTGGCTCGCGACCTGCGTGGATGGCTTTGGGCCTGACAGATGACGCGGATCGGGAAGCGGCGACCGTGCCGATATGCTGCACTTTTCTATCCTGCGCTTCGACCGCCGTATCGGCTTCAGGACTCTTCCACCACGAAGACAAGTGTGTTAGCCGGGAGCAATCTGGAGTTGTGTATCGCAGCTGCTCTACGCTCAAATCGTCTATTTATTTAGTAAGATTACTTTTTTTACGTTTCTCAGGTTATGATTCCATTTTTCTCTAGGAATTGTCTTGCGTTCAGCCTCACGATTATTTTACCACTCACGCACGGACGGGAGATAATCGTCATGTGGCGCTCGGTTCGCACGCTACTCGCATCCACCCTACTTGGCGGCACCATGCTCGCCACCGCCACCGCAGCGCCATTGCCGGCCACCCAACCGGCGCGTGCGCAGGTGCAGTTCATGCTACGGCGCCTGAGCTTCTCGGCGACACCGGAAGCTGTCACTCAAGTGCAAACCGGCGGCATTGCGGCCTGGCTGGCAACACAGGAAAACTGGCAGAATATAGACGATTCCGGCAGCGAACTGGAAACCCTGCCCACGGCGCTCGTCAATGGCCAATACCCGGACTATAATATATTCGAGCGCGTGCTCGTTCAGCATATGATCCTGACAAACCGGCAGTTGCAGGCGAAGCTGGAACTGCACTGGCTGGATCATTTTTCCGTCAGCCTCAGCGGTGTCGGCGATCCCGCCGTGATGTATCATTACGATCAGACGGTACGCGCCGATGCGCTTGGGAATTTCCAGCAATTGCTCACCGACGTCGCCATGGAGCCGGCGATGCTGATCTGGCTGGACAACAACTACAATTCCGGATCCACGCCGAATGAGAATTTCGCCCGCGAGGTGATGCAGCTCTACAGCACCGGCGTCTATGCGCTTAATTCGGACGGATCGCTGAAAATCGGCAAGAAGGGCACCCCAGCCCTGAACTATAACCAGCCGGATGTGGAAGCGCTGGCCAAGGCAATGACCGGCTATGGCGTGGTGTTCGACCCGAACAACAACAACCCGGAGACGCGCTTTTCGGTCCAGTACTATCCGGAAAATCACTATAACGGTACGATAAAATATTTCGGCAAGGTCCAACCGGTGCCCACCGACGGCACCGCCATCGCCTTCGTCATGGGACAGCTCGCGCATCGCCCCTCCACCGCGCCGTTTGAAGTGACGGAACTGTTGCAGCGTTTCGTGACGGAGACCCCGTCGCCGCAATTCATTTCAGACATCACCGCGGTCTGGAAAAAAACGGAGAACAAGCCGGACCAGATTGCCGAGGTCATGACGGCGATCGTGAACGATCCGGAATTCTTCGCGTCCTATGATTCGATGCTGAAGCAGCCGGTGGAGCTGGTGTTCGACGCACTACGCGCCATGCCGGGGATGATGCAGGCTACCGTGAATGTCGAGCCCGGCAGCAGCCTGCTGTGGGAACTGAACGAATTGGGCCAGGAACTGTTCTATCCGGCCACGGTGTTCTCATTCTATCGTCCGGGCAACCTGTCCAGCACGGTCAACACCAGCACGGTGCTTGCGCGCACCAGCGTGCTCGCCAATCTCACCAATGCGCAGCAATCCGGTTCCTATACCGATACGTGGATCGACATTCCTACCCTGCTGACCCGCGTCGGCAGCGATGATGGCAATGCCATCGGCGCCTATCTGCTCGACGCGCTGGTGGATGGCGGTTCGCCAAAGCTGCAGGCACAAATATACAAATTTCTAGGGCACCATCCCGATGCCACCCAGATCAGCGGCACCATCTGGCTGCTGCTCAACGCTCCCGATTTCGCGGTGAACTGACATGCTGATCAAACGACGCCACATGCTGGCCGCCGCGGGCGGCCTCGCCGTCACCCCGCTGTTCAGCAAGGGCCTGGCCGCCGAGGAGGCGGGCGGCGGCGATATCATTGTCGTGGCCATTTTATTGAATGGCGGCAATGACGGGTTAAATACTGTCGTGCCACTGCCGCAATATTCTGAATATTACAAGCTGCGCACGCCGGCACCGCCGCCGCCAGGGCTGAACATGGCGTACGCGGAGAGCGATCTGGCTCTGCTCGCCTTCGATCCGAATTACAAGACGCCGCCCCTGGAGGCGACGCAGTTCGCCTTCGCGCCAAGCATGCTTGCCATGCGGGACCTCTACACGACCGGCATGCTCGCCGTAATCCCCGGCGTTGGGCTGCCGAAGGCGGAGCAGAACCCGTTCAGCCATTACAACGCCCAAATGGATTGGCTCACCGGCCAGATCAATATCGGCCTGACGCCGCCGGACGGATGGCTCGGCCTTACCGTGGACGGCATGAAGGGCGGCAAGCTCGGTGTTTCAGCGTCGCTCGGCGGCACGTCGCAAATCCTCATCGGCACGCAGCAGCAAGGCCTGGTGATCAATCCGCCCATGGACTATTTCGGCGCCAGTTACGGTATCGCCGATAATGGCAAGCAGATCGAAAAAACCTATCAAACCATTGCGGCGCTGCCGGCCGCCAGCGGAACGGGCGAGGCGGATCGGGACGTCCTGAAATCGGCGCTGCACGACATAGTCACCGTAAAAGAGGTGGCGAAGAAGGAAAAGGCGAAGACGTATCCACTGGATAGCTGGCTTGACTACCAGTTGCGCGACATCGGCCGGCTGATTACCGGCGGCACCAACATACGCGCCTATTTCGCCCAGCTTGGCGGCTTCGATACGCATTATCAACAGATGCTTTACCAGCCCACCGTCCTTTCCCAACTTAGCCAGTCGCTCGTCAATTTCTACGAATATTTGAGTGCCGCGAATGCGTCGCATAAAGTCGTTGTCGTGACCATATCGGATTTCGGCCGCCGACCGTACGCGAACCTTGATTTCGGCACTGACCATGGTGGCGCCGGCGTGAGCTTCGTGTTCGGCGAGCAGGTCAATGGCGGCGTCTATGGCGCCTACCCGAGCCTGAAGAAATTCGACGATTACGGCAATCTGGCGATCAACGTCGATTTCCGCAACGTTCTCTCCGATCTGATACAGGCCATGGGTGGCAACCCGACGCCCATTCTGGGCCAGACCTGGCCGAAACTCGGCTTCATCTGACGGGGCGCCCCGCATGGCAAGCCTGACCGTCAACGGCGAAACCTACGAAATCCAGTCCGATCCCTCAACGCCGATCCTCTGGCTCATACGGGATGTGATCGGCCTGAAGGGCACGAAATATGGCTGCGGCATTGCGGTCTGCGGCGCCTGCACCGTGCTGGTGGGCGGCGTGCCGCAACGCAGTTGCGAAATCACCATTGCCGATATCAACGGCGCGGCGATTACCACGATCGAGGGCCTGTCCAGTGACAACAGCAATCCGCTGCAACAGGCCTGGATTGCGTATCAGGTGCCGCAATGCGGCTTTTGCCAGCCGGCCCAGATCCTGCGGGCAACCCAGCTCATCACGAACGGCAACGTGCCGACCGATGAGGAAATCAACGTGACCATGAATAATATCTGCGTGTGCGGTACCTATTCGCGTATGCGCGCCGCAATCCATGCGGCGGCGGGAGGGTGATGGGCGCGGAAAGACAGAAGGAAGACTTCTTTTTTGAAAAAAAGAAGCAAAAAGATTATATTGAGCCTATCGGCGCCGAAGAAGAAGGGATGACGCGACCCACACGGCCGCTAATCCTCTTAAGCGCCGCCAGACGCAACATAAGCAAAAGTCTTTTTGCTTCTTTTTCTTCAGAAAAAGAAGATTCTTCCTTTTCCCGTCGAACGTTCCTCATCACGGGTGCTGCCGCGTGTGGCGGCCTGCTGATCGGCTTACGCGGCGCGCACGCTGCCGGCAAAGGGCCGTATCAGATTACGGTCTGGCTTACCGTAGGCACCGATGGCGCCGTCACGATATTTTGCCCGAGCCAGGAAATGGGCCAGGGCATTTATTCCGGCCTGGCGCAGATCGTTGCCGAGGAATTACGCACGCCCTGGACCACGGTGCAGGTCGCGGCCGGCCCGCTGGAGAGCGTGTTCGTCAATCCGCTGCTGGGCGCGCAGATGACGGCGGCGAGTTCCAGTGTCAGGGGCTTTTTCTCGGTGTGCCTGGAAGCCGGGGCGATTGCGCGGCAGATGCTCATAGAGGCCGGCGCCAAGGCGATGGGCGTGAAGGCGAAACAATGCATTGCTGAAAATGGCATGGTGGTGGTGCAGGCCACCGGGCAATCGATCAGCTTCGGCGCGGTGGCGCGTGCGGCCTCCAGGCGCACACCGCCGAAAAGCGCGAAGCTGTACTCCGCGAACGGCTATGTGCTGGTGGGGCAATCGGTGGCGCGGCCGGAAATTCCGAGCAAGGTGAACGGCACCGCCATTTACGGCACGGACGTGGTTGTGCCGGGTATGCAATATGGTGCCGTGCTGCTGTGCCCGACGCGCGGCGGCACGGTGGCGAGCGTGGGGTCGCCGCCGTCCGGTTCGCAAGTGGTCAATCTCGGCGTCGGAATCGCGGCCGTTGCCAATACGGGGCCGAATTGCACGACCTGGGCGGCCATGCAGGCGGCGCTGCAGACCAAGGTGACCTGGAACATTCCGCAGGGCGTGGACACCGAGACCAGCAAGGATATACTGGCGGAAGCGATTACCCTGCTCACCACCGGCACGGCGATCGTGGCCGAGAGCGTGGGCGATGTCCAATCCGCCCAGGCCGGTGCTGCCAAGGTGCTGACGCTAATCTATATCCTGCCCTATTTGCCGCACGCGACCTTGGAAACGCCAAATTGCACGGCAAGTGTAACGGCGACGAGCTGCGAAATCTGGGCGCCCACACAGGCGCCGGCGGCGGCGCAGGCGGCGGCCGCGGCGGCCTCCGGCCTGCCATTGAGCGCGGTGACGGTGAATTGCGTGCAGATGGGCGGCGGCCTGGGCCGAAAACTCGAAACCGATTACGTCACCTACGCGGTGCAGACGTCGCAAGCGCTCGGCGTGCCGGTGCAACTCGTGTTTCCGCGCGAGCAGGATTTTTTGCAGGACCAATATCGGCCGATGGCAGTGTGCCAGGTGACGGTGGGGCTGGAAAAGAACGGCAGCGTCGTGAGCTGGGATTTTCGCAATGTATCGCCAAGCATCCTGTACCAGCGCGGCCTGATCCAGGACGGCCAGTTGGATACCCAGGCGACGGAGGGGGCGACGGATCTGCCTTACGCGTTCCCGAACCTGCTGGTGGATTGGGTGCGCCATCCGGCCGCCATACCGGTGGGATTCTGGCGCTCGGTGGGCAATTCCATCAATGCGTTCGCCGTGGAATGCGCCATCGACGAAGCGGCGAAAGCGGCGAAAACCGACGCGCTCGCCTATCGCCTGGCGATGCTGGCGGGCAATGCCCGCGCCATTGCCGTGCTCAACACCGCGGCGGCGGTGGGCGGCTGGGGCACCAATCAGCCGGGCGTGGCGCGTGGGCTTGCCTACTGCGAATCGTTCGGCAGCCTTGCCGCCGTGGTGGTGACCATTACCGAGTCGGATAATGTCATCCAGTTGGTGAACGTGGCCTGCGCGGTGGATTGCGGCATGGTGATCAATCCCAACACGGCCACGCAACAGATCGAGGGCGGCATAACCCAGGGCCTGGGCTCGGCACTGTGGGGCCAGATGCAGTTCAAGAATGCGGTGGCGCAGACGAGCAATTTCGACGCCTACCGGATGCCCCTGATGGCCGATATGCCGACGATCGACATCACCCTGCTGCAAACACCAGGCGCCGCGATCGGCGGCCTGGGCGAAGTGGGCGTGCCCTGCCTGGCGCCAGCCCTGGCCAACGCGTGGGCGGCGCTTACAGGAAAAAGGCTGCGGACGCTGCCGTTGTTTCCGACGTAACAATGCGTGCGCCGGCGCTCGGCTACTCCGTTCTCCGTGTCGCAGTTAGACCCGTCATGCCAAGCTGCGTGGAGATTGATATACGGGGCAAGCAAGGTAGTATTTCTTTTTTAAGAAGAAAAAAAGACTGTTGCCTTTGGCTCTCGGCAGCGAGCCCACATGCGCACACTCGGTGCCGACCGTAACAGACAAAGCATACTCAATAGAGAACTGCTCTCTTGGTGCTTGATTTCCTGCGACGGTGGGTCTGTCTCAATACGAGTTGAAATCAGAACGTGAAGCGTGCCGGGGATGTCAAGGCGCGGAGAAGAAATGTCGACAGCGCTGCGTTGATCGAGTTCTGGTCGGCCGGATTAGCCTCGATAAAATCATTGACGGGATCTGTCGCACATTGTTGCAGCCCGGCATAGGCCGAGCCAGTACCGGTGCCCTCCGGTATCTGGGGCACAAGGGTATTCAAGTAGTAAGGGTTCATCAACGGGTAGTACGGCGTATAAACGACGTAGACCTGATATCCCATATTCTTGAAATTCTGGCAGAGGGCAGGGTCGAGTGCGGCCTCAACGCGGCTTGTC
>DATJOH010000567.1:0-4012 GCA_035507235.1 Acetobacteraceae bacterium | reverse complement strand
CGACGCCGACGCAGAGCAGAAAAACGGGGCGCCCGACGCCGAGGATCAGCTCGCGTGACGAGCCGCCGCCCCAGGGCTCCGTCGGCATGTAGCCGACCGATTGGATGATCAGGAGGGCCAGCATGGCGAGGCATCCGGCGGCGACCGCGATGGTGCGCGTGCCGACCGGCGTGGGGGCGGGGGGCGCGTCCTGCGCTTGCGGCCAGGTTCGGGCGGCCAGTGCCGCCAGGGCGGCGCCGAGGGTGGCGCCGACGAGGGCGAGCGGCAGGCCGAACATGACCACGCGCGTCCAGGGCGCGGCGAGGATGGCGGTGGCGGCGATCAGCACCGGGGATGGCAGCAGGGCGGCCTGGCCGGCGGATATGGCGAGGCCAAGCGTGAGGGCGGCGCGGCGCGGGGCGCGCCCGGCCATGCGGGTGCGCAGCGGCGTCAGGACGGCGAAGGCGCCGCCGGCGGAGGCAGCGGTTCCGGCGACCAGGCCGAGGCCGCAGAGGCCGGGGATGAGCGGCAGTCTGGCCAGGGCGAAAGGCACGATGGGTTCGGCCAGGGCCGCGATCATGGCGGCGGCCAGGACCGGCAGGCCGAGGTTATCGACCGTCTCGCCGAAGCCGTTGCCGAAGGTCTTGCCGAACTGGCTGATCGACATGCCGGTGAGGAGCGCGAAGGCGGCCGCGGCGGCAAGCACCGCGAGGAAGGGGTGCAGGCGGCCGCGCCAGGTGGACGTGGCGATGAAGGCAGTGGCCAGAACCAGCGCGACAGGATGGGCGAGCGGCATGCGCGCGGGGCTAGAGCCTGATACGGGCCTTGACGCAAGCGGGCACGTCGCCTCCTGTCCGCGGCGATGTTCCGGGTTGTTGCCGCTGTTCTGTTGACGCTGGCCGCGCATGGCGCGGTGGCGGCGCCGGGCGGCTTCGTGCGCGTTGACGGGCGCCGGTTCGTTAATCCGGATGGCAGCGAATTTGCGATCAAGGGCGTGTCGCTGGGCAATTGGCTGCTGCCCGAGGGGTATATGTTCAAGTTCACGAAGGCGCTTTCGCCGCGTGAAATCGACGCGGTGTTTCAGCGGGTGCTGGGGCCGCAGGGGGCGGCGCAATTCTGGCAGCGGTTTCGCGACAATTACATTACGGAGGCGGATATCGCCTTCATACGCGCCGCCGGTTTCAACACGGTGCGGGTGCCGTTGCATTATGGGCTGTTCATGCGGGATGGCGATCCGCCGGTGTTCGAGGGGCCTGGCTGGCCTTTGATCGACCGGCTGATCGGGTGGTGCCGGGCGCATGGTCTGCACGTTATCCTGGACATGCATGCGGCGCCGGGTGGGCAGACGGGCGTCAATCATGACGACGGCAGCGGCTTTCCGCTGGTGTTCTATGTGCCGCGGTACCGGCGGGAAACCATCGAATTATGGCGCCGGATCGCCGCGCGCTATCGCGACGAGACCGCGGTGCTGGGCTACGATCTGCTGAACGAGCCGATCTCGCCGTACAATGACGAGGATTTGCTCAATCCGCGGCTGGAGCCGCTGTACCGCGACATTCTGGCAGCGATTCGGCAGGTTGATCCGAACCATGTGGCGTTCCTGGAAGCGGCGCAATGGGCGACGAATATTTCGGTGTTCGGGCCGCCCTTCGCGGCGAATGTTGCGTACTCCTACCACAAATTCTGGGCGCATCCGGGACGCGACTCGGTGCAGGATTATCTGGACTATGCCGCGCGCTATGATGTGCCGATCGTGCTTGGGGAATCCGGGGAGATGACGGATGGGTGGAACGCGGCGTTCCGGTCCCTCAATGAGCGATTCGGTATCGGGTGGTGTTTCTGGCCGTACAAGGAGCCGGACTCGACATCCGTTTCCGTCTCGATACCGCTGCCGGCGGGATGGGATGAGATTGCCGCGGTAGGCAGCGCGGCATCGCTCGATCGGGCGCCGGCGGTGCCGGGGGCGAAGGCGATTACCGACGCGTTCCTGGTCAATCTGCGGTTCGCGCACGACCGGGTAAATCGTTCTTATTTAGCATCGCTCGGCCTTGGCACGCCCCACGTTGCGGCGCGTGAGGAAAATGTGGGGCGCGATTGAAGGCAGCTTTGCTGCCATGCCGCCCGCTTGACTTTTATCTGCAATCCGTCCTCGCGCAGCGGTCTGTTTTGCTGTAAGTGCGAGATACCGGGGGCGCGCCGGACGTCTTGCGGGCCTGACGCGGCGCGACGCGGCATGGGCAGCGGCGCGGACGGAAGGTGGCGCGGTGCAAATCAAGGTCGGTTACGAATTGCTGTATGATTGTCCGCAGCCGACGCCGATGGTGTTGATGTTGCACATCCATCACTCGCGGGTGGATGATATTCTGGTTCCGGACCAGATAGTTACGGCTCCCGCGGTGCCGGTGACCGCCTATCATGACGGATTTGGCAATTGGTGCAGCCGGCTGGTGGCGCCGGCGGGCCGCATCAGCATCAGCAGCACGGCGCTGGTGCGCGATAGCGGCGTCGAGGAAAAGATCGTGCCGGATGCTGTGCAACATGCGGTGCAGGACCTGCCGTTCGACGTGCTGGTGTACCTGCTCGGCAGCCGCTATTGCGAGACGGACCGGCTTTCCGATGCGGCGTGGCACCTGTTTGGCAATGCGCCGACGGGGTGGGGCCGGGTGCAGGCGATATGTGATTTCGTGCACCATCATATCGTATTCAACTACATGGATGCGCGGTCCACGCGCACGGCGTGGGAGGCGTTCAACGAGCGGCGCGGCGTGTGCCGCGATTATGCCCATCTGGCGGTCGCGTTATGCCGGTGCATGAATATTCCGGCCCGCTATTGCACCGGCTATCTCGGCGACATGGGCACGGAGCCGCCCTATGGTCCGATGGATTTCGCGGGCTGGTTCGAGGCGTATCTCGGCGGCGAATGGCATACGTTTGATGCACGGAATAATGTGCCGCGGATCGGGCGTGTCTTGATTGCGCGCGGGCGGGATGCGACGGACGTGCCGATCAGCAATACATTCGGCGCGAATATTCTCGCCGGGTTCAAGGTTTGGTGTGACGAGGTGGTGGAGGGTCATGGTTGAAAGGAAAGCGAGGCAAGTGGTAGGAAGAAGAGTTCTTTTTTGAAAAAAAGAAGCCTTCTTCTAGTCTTTTTTCTTCGCTGCTTTCTTCGGCTTCGCCGCGGCTTTCTTGGGCGCCTCCGGCTTGGCGGCTTTCGCCTTTGCGCCACGGCCCTTCGGCTTCAGTTGTTTGCCTTTTTCGGCGAGCAGGGCGACAGCTTCGTCCAGCGTGATGTCGTCCATTGAAACGTTCTTCGGCAGGTTGGCGACGGTTTGACCGTGCTGCACATACGGGCCGAAGCGGCCTTTGCGTACCTGTACCGTTTCGCCGCCCTTCGGATGCGGCCCGATATTGCGCTGGCTTGCCATCTTGCGCGCCAGCACATCCACGGCGCGATTGAGGCCGACGGAGAGGATGTCGTCATCCTTGTCCAGGCTGCCAAAAATGGCGCCCATTTTCACGTAGGGGCCGAAGCGGCCCAGGTTGGCCTCGATCGGTAGTTTTGTTTCCGGATGCAGCCCGACCAGGCGCGGCAGGGAGAGCAGGCCGAGCGCCTGTTCCAGGGTGATGGTTTCGCCGTCCAGGTTGCGCGGCAGGGTGGTGCGTTTGGGCTTTGCCTTCTTGTCGTTCGGGTCGGGCTCGCCCTGCTGCACGTAGAGGCCCCAGGGGCCGCGGCGCACGGTGATGTCCTCGTTCGTCTCGGGGTTTTTGCCGAGCACGCGGATGCCATCCTTCAGCGTTTCGCCTTCGCCTTCGCCGTTTTCGATGGCGAGGCGGCGGGTGAATTGGCATTCCGGGAAGTTGCTGCAGCCGATGAAGCTGCCATAGCGCCCGAGTTTCAGGCCAAGCCGGCCGTTGCCGCAGGCGGGACAGACGCGCGGGTCGGTTCCGCCCTCCTTCGCGGGGAAGAAATGCGGCCCCAGCTCCTCATCGAGGGCGTTGACCACGTCGGAGATTTTCAGATCCTTGGTCT
>DATJOH010000566.1:0-2077 GCA_035507235.1 Acetobacteraceae bacterium | reverse complement strand
GCCTGGAACCGGATCGCCATCGGCTTTCGCTCGCAGCACCCGGTGAAGCACGCCGCCTGAGGGTTTGCGGCCGAGCCCACGGCGACCGGGGACTTACGCCCCTGCCCGCCGCAGGCATGGCGGCAGCGCCGCGATCAGTGGCCCGGGCAGCCAGGTGCGTTCGGGTGGGCGCCGCAGCCGCCGGCGGTGCTGTTCACCTTATGGCCAGGCGCGGATTTCGGCACGACGGTGCCGTCCTGCGTGTTGCCGTGCGAGGTGCACTCGCAATAGCCGCCGACCGGCATGGTGGTGGCGCAGGTCAGGTTGTCGGTCTGGCAGATGTTGGCGGCGCGCGCCGGGGCGCCCGTTAGCGTCGCTGCGGTGAGGACGGCGGACGCCAGATATTTGCTGAACCGCATAGGGGAAGCCCTTTCATGATTGGCGGTCCGGAGCATGGCGTGAAACCGGCGGGATGCGCCAGCCCCCTTGGACCGAACGAAACGAGAGCGGCGGGACGGTGGTTCCGCCACGCCGGCAAATTCATTGCACGAGCCGGTAGAGATCCACGCCCCCGTTGTAATTCGGCACGTAGATCTGGCCGCCGTCGATCACCGGCGGATCAAACTTGTTGAACAGAAACTGCACCGCCCATTGCTGCGAATCCCACAGCACTTTCAGCGATCCGTCCGAAGCCAAGTGCACCGCATCATACACCAGCAGCCGCCCGTTCACCACGCTGGCATTCGCATCACCGTACGGAATGGTGCAGGCCAGGATAGCGCTGCCGGGATCGGCGCCATTGCTGGAGCCGGAACAGAAGCCTCCCGGCATGCCGCCGGGCGGCGTGCCGCGCGCATCGGCGCTGGCAAATTCATGGCTTTGCGCGATGTAGCTCAGGTTGCCGCTGGCGCTGACCGCCCATTTGTGCAGTTGCGCATTTTCGCCCCAGGCAAAGATGGTCCATGATTTCAGCAGCGGATCGTAGAATTGCACCGGCGTCATGTGCAGGTGCGCGGTATCGCCCCAGGGCAGGAAATTCAGCGTGCGCGGATCATCCGGGCACGCATCGACCGGGCCGGGGCTCATGGTCAGCCACACCGGCGGCGCCGCGAGTTTCGCGCAATTCGTCTTGGGTGTGGCAAGATCGGCGAGGGTAGTGCCGCCGAGATTTGCCGTTCGTATCGGGTACGCGATCCCGTCCTTGCCACTGGCGACGCACACGCCGATCGGGAAGATGCAGGCCGGGCCAGCGGATCCCCAATCCTCGTCGGACCATGCGCCCTGCGCCATATCCGGATAGACCAGAACGACGGGCGCACCGCGATCGTTGATGTGCGATTCCAGCCTGGCGTTGCGGAGCGAGACGCTCATGGCGCCGTTGACCGGGCGCATCGCCTCGGAGGCCACGCTCGCGCCCGCCGGTGTCATGCTGGGCACCGGCTTGCCGCCGGCGCGGGCGATGTCGGTCCATGGCGTCCAATGATCGACGACGCGCAGCGCCGCGGCGACACCGGCGGACGCGGGCGTATACGCCAGCTTCAGAAACGACTCGCCCCACTGGCTCACGCCGTCGAAATCGCCATTGCCGGTGGTGAGATAGAGATTGCCGTCGGCGTCCGCCGCCGGACCCTGGCCCGCCATCCACACGCCGGCGCCCTCGCCCGCCGTCAGCGCAAGCATGGCGCTGAGTTTATTGCTCGCGACATCGAATGCAAAACAGAATCCCGAGGCGCCAGCTGCGGTCTCATAAATCGTGCCGGAGCAGCCGAATACGGTCTTGGTGCCGTTTACGTTCGTTTCGACAAGCGACGCGCGCTGCTTACGCATTGCCGCATTGAAATCCTGTGTTCCGCTGGTGCCTTCAATAGGCACGGGAGGAACAACCGCGCTGCCGTCCGCCATGTTCAGCACGAACATCTGGTAGCGCGCGGTCTCCGGTTTGCCGCTGCCGTCCGGCGATACCCAGCACACAAGGTAAAGCCGGCCGGTATCGGCGTCGATCACGCCGGTGGAAATGCAGCCCCAGTGCTGATTGATGTTTTTCGAATCGATTGCCGCCGATCCGGTGACCGACATGCCAAGCGCGACCTGCCAGATT
>DATJOH010000565.1:0-5342 GCA_035507235.1 Acetobacteraceae bacterium | reverse complement strand
CGGCTGCGATTTCGAGCGCCGCGTGCGCTTTCCGATCGAAGTCATCGAACCGCAGGATATATCGATCGCATCGATCCCGGCCTCGCAAAGCGCCGGTGCGATGCGTTCCGCATCCTCCAAAGTAAGAAGCGGGACCGGGTGGATCTCATCATGGAGCCGATGTCCACGCTGGAAGGCTGGCACCTGCCAATGACGCGCCGCATACGCGCCGCGACCGGCAAGCCGGTGATTTGTGCGGGCGTCATGCACCATCCGGACAAGGTGGAGGATTCCATCCGCGTTGCGACGTATCCTTTGCTTTGCGGAACTCCTTGCCAGCTGAACAAGAAAACAAGGATTGAACATGGCTATCGAAACCGTTCCGCTCAGCCCCTATCTCGGCCTGGAACTGCGTGGTGTCGATCTCTCGCGCGAACTGAATGCGGATACGGAACGCGCCATTCTCGATGCCTGGATCGAGGCCGGCGTGGTACTGTTTCGCAACGCCGGCCATAATGCCGAGCAGCATATGCGGCTCAGCCGCGTGTTCGGCGACATGGAGCCGGCGGCCACCGCCAATCTGAACGATCCGGCCAATCCGTACCTGA
Source organism: Acetobacteraceae bacterium (assembly GCA_035507235.1). Classification (GTDB taxonomy): domain Bacteria; phylum Pseudomonadota; class Alphaproteobacteria; order Acetobacterales; family Acetobacteraceae; genus CAJCIS01. The sequence continues at coordinate 4,755 of DATJOH010000565.1, read as the reverse complement.
TGACGCTCTCCTACAGCCCGACAGGCAAGTCCGGTTACCAGCAGCACTATAATGTCGGCGGCATAGACCGCGCCGGCTGGCTCGGCTGGCACTGGGATCAGAGTTTCATGCCGACCATTGTGCGCGGCGCGGTGCTGCGCATGACGGAGCCGGCGCCGCGGATGGGGGAGACCGGCTTCATCGATGCGGTCGCCGCCTATGACCGGCTGAGCGATGCGATGAAGCAGCGTATCGAAAAGCTGGAAGTCGTCTATGAATTCAACCCGGATTTCTGCTCAGGCCAATATGGCTTCCCGAAAGATATTCAGGCCCTGCCCAGGGACGGCCAGGTGGCGCGGGGCGAGAAAATGTACGATTTCGCGCCGGTGGTGCACCCGCTGGTCATTACGCAGCAGGAGACAGGCCGAAAGGTGCTCAAACTCTCGCCCATGCACGCGCGCTATGTGCTTGGTCTGAACGCCGCCGAAAGCGACGCGCTTCTGACCGAGCTTGCGGAACACCTGGTCGATCCGCGCTACGCCTATTTCCACGCATGGGGCAAGGACGACATGATCGTGTGGGATAATTGGCGGGTAATTCATTCCGCGAACGGTGTCCCATTGGAATGTTCGCGCACGGCGCAGCGCACGACCATTATGGGTGATTACAAGGTGGGGCGATATCTGGATCCGACGCGCGATAGGGAGGCCATTGGGCGGCGACTTGTGGACTGAGAGCGACTCACCACCACAGGAAGTCAAGAAAGTAGTTCTTTTTTGAAAAAAAGAACCAAAAAACTTTTATCTGTTACGGGCGCCGCCGAGTCCATCCCGTGAGCTCCGCTGCAGCAAGCAAGAGTAAAAGTTTTTTGTTTCTTTTTTTCAAAAAAGAAATACTTCCTTGCTTTCTCTGTGTGCCTTACCTGTTAGAGAAATTCGGCGCCCGCCTCTCCTGCATCGCCAATCGCTTTTCCTTCGCGTCCTCGGTCGCCTGGGCGATCTGTGTCGCGCGCGATTCGAGTTCCAGTGATGCCTCGAAGCTGGCGCTCAGCCCGTGCCACAAGGATAGTTTGGTGAGCCAGACGCCCGCCGGCACGTTCACGGCGATGGCGCGCGCCAGGCCTAGAGCCTCGTCCATCAAGCGCGCATCCGGCACGGCCTTGAGCGCGAGGCCAATGCGCGCGGCTTCCTCCGCATCGACGGCGCGCGCGGTGTAGAGCAGTTCGGCCGCTCGCTGGAGGCCGACGATACGCGGCAGCAGCCAGCTCATGCCGAGTTCCGCGCCGGTTGCCGCGTTATGCACGGCGTTGACGAATTTGCCGGACTCGCCGATCAGAACGATATCGCAGGCGATGGCCAGCGCGTAGCCGATGCCGGCGGCGGCGCCGTTTACCACGGCAATGACCGGCTGCGGTAACTGGCGCAGCGCTAAGGGTATCGGCGTCAGACGGCCATAATTGAGTTTTTGCTGGTGCAGCAGGCCAAGATCCGGGTCGATGCCGGCGGGTGAGCCGCCGGCGCGGATATCGTGGCCGGCGCAAAATCCGCGGCCCGCGCCGGTCAGGATCACCGCGCGGACGGCAAGCTCTTCCTTGATGGCGGCGAGCGCGTTTTTCAGCTCGTCATACATCGGATAGTCGAAGGCGTTGAGCGCGTCCGGCCGGTTCAGCGTGAGGCGCCGGATGCCGGGTTCCGGATCATCGACCAGGATACGCGGTTCGGCCATCAGGGCGTCCAGGTCAGCGGCAGCGAATAGATCGTGCCGTTCACACCGCTGCTCATGCCGACCTTGCCGCCTTCCGCCACGGAAAACTCCGGTATCCGCTGCAGCCATTCCTCCAGAAATACGCGCAATTCGGAACGGCCGAGATTGGCGCCGGGGCAACGATGCGGGCCCTTGCCGAAGGTTGCATAGTCCGTCGCATCCGCCCGGAAGAAATCGACCGTAAGCGGATTGGCGAAGCGGCGTCCATCGAGGTTGGCGAGTGTGGTGGGCAGCAAAATCATGTCGCCGGGCTTCAGCGTGACGCCGCCCAGCGCCACTTCCTTCGCGACCAGTCGGCCCGCGTTTACAACCGGGAACCGGCGCAGCAATTCGTCGACGGCGCCGGGGATCAATTCCGGTTGCTGGACAAGCTGGCGGCGATGCTCGGGGTGGGTCGCCAGGAAATGCGCCGCGAATCCCATAACCGAAACGACCGTGTCCATGCCGCCGATCAGGACCAGCGCGCACATCGCCACCATTTCGTCGTCGGTAAGCGGCCGGCCAAATACCTTGCCCTGAGAAATGCGGCTGAGCAGATCGGTGCCCGGCGTGATTTTCCTGTCTGCCAGAAGATTGCGGCAATAGGCGAAGATCTGTGCCAGCGTGTCGTGGACGTCTTCGCGTTTTTCCGGTCGCACCATGCCGTCGGCCCAGGCGAGCAATTTCTCGCGGTCCTCGGCGGGGACGTCGACAATGCCCATGAACACCGCGATCGGCAGATGCTGGGCGAAGTCCGTGACGAACTCGCATCCGCCGCGTGGCTTTAATTGCTCGACAAGCTCGATCGCGATGGCCCGCGCCTTTTCGGCAAGCGCCGCGACGGGCCGCGGCAGGAAGGTGGTCGCGATCAGTGAACGATAGGCTGTGTGCTCGGGCAAATCGCAATGGATCGGCGGCAGCGGGGCCTGTCGCTCCGGTTCGTAGGGGACGACAAGACCTTTGGAGGAAAAATGCTCGGTATCGCCGAACACGCGCAGGATGTCCGCGTGGCGCGTCGCTACCCAGTAGCCGCCATGGCGCGGCGTCCAGAACACATCCGGGAGCCCCTGGTCGCGCAGCGCCTGCAGGGCCAGGTGAAAATTGCTGGCCGCCCCGGGCACGTCATATATATCGATATCGAACACACGTTCCGGCGGCACGTGCGCGGGCGGGGCAGACACGGTGGTCGGGTCGCCTGCATGGTCCATGGCTCGTCTCCCGCGCGGATGCCCGGGCCGAACCTACCATCGGCACCCCCTGCGCCGGCGCGGAAGGTGCCGATGTATCGGGCATATGATGCCGACGGCGCTATTTGGCCCAGGGATCGTAAGTGTCGAAATTCCACTCGTTGCCCTCTGGATCGCGGGCATGGTACGCCCGGCCGGGATACCCGACATTATCGTGCGGGGGTGTCACGATTTCCGCGCCGCCCGCGACTGCGCGGGCATAATGCGCGTCCAGATCCACCAGGACGACGTTGAGCGACATCGTCACGCCGCCCGCCTCTGCGGGCGTTTTCCAGGCAATCACGCTTGCGCCATCCTTCGGACGCACCGATCCGAGCATGAGCATGCTGTCGCCGAGCGTGAGTTGCGCGTGCATCACCACCGCGGGGTCCGATGGGTCGGTGTAGACGGCTTGACGGGTAAAGCCGAAGGCGGTGCAGAGGAAATCGATGGCAGCCGGCGCGTCGCGGTAACGCAGAGCCGGAATGATGACGGGTTTGCTGGGCATGCGCCTGCTCCTTATTGCCGGGCCGCTTATGGCGCCCCAAGCTCTGGCCGTATTGGACGAAACGCACCTCGCAGCGGGTTGTCAGGCTTCGACCAGGCCCCCGCCATTGGGCAGGGAGCGGGCGAGGAATGTCCCCGGCGTCATGGCGGCGAATTCGCGGAATTCCCGGTTCATGTGCGACTGATCGCAATAGCCGGCCTCCTGGGCCAGGGCGGCCATCGAAGGGGCGCGGGTCTGCCGCAGCAAGGCGGTCAGGTGCTGAAAGCGGAGCAGGCGACGGAAACTACGCGGACCGACACCGGTAGCGTCGCGCGTGCGGTCGGCGAGGTGCTTGCGGCTCCAGCCGATATCGGCGGCGATATCGGCAATGTCCAGATCGGGCCGTCGCCGCAACAATTCGATCGCGGTGCGCTGCGCGGGATCGAGCGGGCGTGTTGCGGCGAGGCGCGCGGCCAGCGCCGCATCCAGCAGGGCAATGAGTTCCTCGTTGCTGCGGCCTTGCGTTTCCGAGAGATCGCGACAGAAGGCGGATGGCAGGATATCATCCAGTCGCACCGTGCGGTCGGTGAGCTTATCGAGCGGCATGCCGAGCAGTTGCCGCAGGCCGATGAGCGGCATGTGGACGTGCACGCCTTGCTGCGACCCGGTGGAAGCGGAAAACGCCGGACGCAGATGCGCGCCGGCAATGAACGCCTCGCCGGCGGCGAGCGTTATCCGGCCGCCATCACCGCCAGTGAGCGCGATGGGCGCGCCAAGGTTGACGATCATCACCGCTTCGGCGCCCGGCAGCTCGCGGCGCATGGAAAAACTGCCGGTGCGTTCCCAATAGACCGAATAGCCGCGGATGGCGCCGGCAAGATGCGGCGGCGGCGCGACGCGCGTCATGCACCAGCTTGCGCTGCCGTCGTTGTGCGCATCGATCCGCCGGATACGCTCGGACCACGCGGGCTGCGGCATTATTCCCCCGTGCTCCGGTGCCGTGGGGGCCGCGTCATGGTCAGGGGATAGCGGCTTCGGCATGCAGGTCCGCAAGGTCGACGCATGGTATGCCCAGCCTTTCCGCCAGTGCCGCACACCAGGCCGCGCTCGCCAGCTCGCCATCATCGTCCAGAATGTCCGTCCAGGCGGCCACGTCGTGCGCGGTCAGCCGGCGCAGCACGGCAAGCGCCTGGTTGGCGACGCCGCCATTGTTGGAGGTCATGGCGGGCAGCACGTGCCCAGGTGATTTCAGGCTGGTGATGCCGGCGCCCGGGTCGCCGGCGGCGCGCAGCGTCAGCGCGCGGTCTTCGGCGGAAATGC
>DATJOH010000564.1:0-2710 GCA_035507235.1 Acetobacteraceae bacterium | reverse complement strand
TGCAATTCCGCTCCAAGGCCGCAAGCGGGCGCGAGGCGGTGCGCAATTTCTGCGCGCGCTGCCACAGCCTGGTGTTCGGCGGCGATATCGGCGCAAGCGATTGGCACACGATTTATGCGGGTTCGCTCGACGATCCGTCGCTCTTTGCGCCGAGTCTGGCGATTTTTGGCCAGGGGAAGCCGGACTGGGCGGTTGTTCCGGCGGGGGTTGCGGTTTTTCCGGGCATGCCGCAATGATTTGTCCACGTAGTAAGGAAGTATTTCTTTTTTGAAAAAAAGAAACAAAAAACTTTTGTTCTTGGCTTGTAGCCGCGAGCCCAAATGTGCGGCGCCATTGCCGCCCAAACAGATAAAAGTTTTTTGGTTCTTTTTTTCAAAAAAGAACTCTTCTTCCTTCTTCGATGCACGAATCCTCGCCACGGCGCTGCTGATCCTTTCGCCAGTGCTTGTTTTTTACCCCGGCCTGATAAATGCCGACACGCTCCGCATGTGGGCAAACGCACGTGACGGCGGCGCGGCCGAGGACTGGCACAGCCCGTTCCTGGTTTTTGTCTTTCGGTTGCTGCAGCACGCGGACCTGAACATCGCAGTTGTAACGCTAGCGCAATCAGCGCTCTACGTGCTAACGCTGCATTTTCTGCTGGGCCGCGCCTGTATTACCGGGCCGCGGCGGATTGCCGTGCTCGCGGCCGTTCTGGCAGTGCCGCCCACCCTTACCTGGCTCGCCGCCGTCGAAAAAACCACCATCGCCTCCTGCCTGCTCTGTGCCTGCTTCGGCTTGGCGGTTGCGATGGAACGTGCCGATGCAGCGAGAAAAATTCATTTCGGATTAATGCTGCTGGCAGCGCTCGCCGGCGCCTGGACCAGGCCCAACGGCATCCTGCTCTTTGCGCCAATCGTAATTTACGCAACCGCGCGCGCCTGGTGGCCGTCGCGGCGATGGATGGCCGGTGCCATCGTCGCCGCCTACGTTGTTTTATGGGCGGCCGTTCCCGCCATTGCGACATCCGCGGGTTTGATTGTTCCGACGCATCCCGAGCAGGCCACCATGGCGCTGGATCTGCTGAATATCTCTTTCGAGAAGAACAAGGATCTGCTGCCGCCCGGCGTGCTGACGGCACCGCTGTCCGTGGTGGAGCCCGGGATGCTGGCGCAACCCTTGCCGCCGTACGACGGCAGATTTTCCACGCTGGCGCTGCGCCGCGCCCACATGCTCAATTTTGATGGCGATCCCGCGCATGCCGCGGCGCTCCATGCGGCCTGGCTACGGACGATCCTGCATTATCCACTTGCCTATCTGCGCTTTCGCCTCGCGATGTTCCGGGCGTTCAACTGCTTCGACTCCCGGATCGTCTGTTACGATTCCTGGCATTGGTACACTGGCGGCGTGGATACGCCGAATTCGGCTGGGATCGTCAGCCACCATGTGGCAGTTTTGTTCAACCTGTATAAGTCGCTGGCAGGGACAATCTTCTACCGGCCGTATTTCCACGCTGCGCTGATGTTGGGTTTGCTGGCCATTGCGCTGTGGCGAAGGCAGCACCTCATTGCTGTTACCGCGGCGACTTTGCTGCTCTATTACGCGTCAGGTCTGATTCTGCTGCCGGGCATTTCCGTGCGGATGATTGTCCCGCTTGGTCTCATGGAGCCGCCGCTCGTGATTGCGCTCATCACGCAATCCTATCGTCGCAGGAAGGTAGTTCTTTTTTGAAAAAAAGAACCAAAAAACTTTTGTCCATTAGCGGCGGCGCCTGTTCCACGGATTTGCCCCCTACAGGAAGCCAAAATCAAAAGTTTTTCGAAAAAATACTTCGTCGCTTCGCCGGTATGTCATTCTCTGCGCGGGTTATTACACCAACACCGACGGCTCCGGCGGTGACCATTGATCAAACGCCCGCAGCGCATCCGCGGCGTAATCGACTGCTGGCCCTCCGCCCATTTGCACCGCAACGGCGAGCACTTCCGCGACTTCCTGGCGTGTCGCGCCGGTGCGCACGGCGCCGCGGGCGTGGTAGCCAATGCAGCCATCGCACCGCATGGCGACTGAAATTGCCAACGCCACCAATTCCTTCATGCGGTGATCGAGCGCACCGGGGGCCTGCGCGCCGCGACTGAGTTTGCCGAACGCGCCCATGGCCTCCGGCACCAGGGCTTTCAGCTTCAGGGCATATTCGTCGATATCGGCGGTGATGGCGCGGTAGTCTTTGGGCATTTTCTTCTGGACCCCGCTTTCCGGTGATTCGCGGCCGGAAACTGCCACGAAGCGCCGGATCGCGTAAGGGCCCCGGATTACCCGCGTAGCCTTGTCAGGCCCGCCTTGGCGGCGAGCCATTTTGTGTATTCGTCGGCCAGCAGGCGCAATGTGTGCAGGCCGGTGCCGGCGCGCAGGGCTGGTGGCACCACGGGCGCGGGATAAAGCGTCACGCCCGGCAAGGCGCGGCCGAATTCGGTGAGCGCCCGCTTCATGTGATAGCCGGCGGTGACGACGATCAGCGAATGCAGATCATTGTCTCGCACCCAGGCGGCCGTTTCGGCGGCATTCCCGAGCGTGTCGGTGGCGGCACGGCCGATGGTAATGCGATCGCGCAGGCTGGCGGGATCGATGCCGGTGCCGTGAAACAGGTCGGCGAGGCTCGCATCCGGTCCGACGCCGGAAATCAACAGCAGCCGACCGCGGTTAGCCTGCAACAGATCGATGGCGGCGGCGACGC
>DATJOH010000563.1:0-2641 GCA_035507235.1 Acetobacteraceae bacterium | reverse complement strand
GCCGATGGCGACGGTGTGCTGCGTAATCAACTTGCTTGATCAGCGCAAGTTCGAAACGAAAGACTGGGTGGGATGTGCCATCCCGCCCACACCCCCGTCGCTTGTTTGGCGCGGGCCTTGAGGGGACGGCACGTCTCCCCCCGGTCTTTACTCTCAGGCAGCAGGCGGTCCTTTAAGCTCAACGAGGTTGCCATCTGGATCGCGTATGTAGAGCGACGGTCCCTCCCCCTCGGCGCCATAACGCTGGCCAAACTCTTCGGCCGGAACGCCAATTTCGGCAAAATATGCTCGCAAGGCCGCCTCGTCGAACGGCGCCACCTGAATGGCGAAATGATCCAGGTTGCGGCCTTTCTTGCCCGGCCCCGCGCCGCCCTTGCGGCCCAAAAACTCGTCCACCGGCACCAGGTCGATCAACGAGTCGCCGGCGCGCACCTGGTATAGACCGATCGTGGCCTGTTCCTTCTCCATCGTGCAGCCCAAACCTGCGAGATAGAAGTGCAGGCTGGTGGGCAAATCGCGGACACGCAGCACGACGTGGTCGATCTTGCGCAGGCTGAATGGCGGCATCGGCAGGCTCCCGGAACGCAAGGCGGAACCTGATATAGGCGCGACAGCAGGTCGTCGCCGCATTTCGGCCTGTCGCCGGGGAGCGATCGGCCAGGAGATCAAGCCCCTGGCCGATTTCAGCTCAATTCAGAACAGAATGCCGGTCTCGAGCAGGCCGCGCACCTGGGTCTTTTTCGTGCCGTCGCTGCCGAATCCATCGCCGAGCGTGATGCTTGTCGCATCGACGAAGGAGAGTTCCGCCCGGGCAAAGAACCGGTTGTACTGGTAGGTCGGCGTGAAGGTCAGCGAATAGACCGAGCTGCCCGGCCCGTAGAAGGTGATGTTTGCCGCCCCGTCGGCGGCGCTGCCGTCAGATTTGATATATTCACCGCGGAAACCCATGCTCCAATTGCTGTCAATTGCGTACGAAGCGAGCAACGCGAAAGAATACGCATCCGCCCCTTTCAGATAGCCCACAACCTTATGGTCCGTCGGCACGTGCTGGTACTGGAAGTAAGGGGTCACCGTCCACGGCGCCGAATTGTAGGTATAGATCAGGTTGTAGATGGAGCTGTTGTTCTGCGCCTGCGGGGTCGCGAAGTTGTTCGTATTGGTGTGGCCCAGATTGCCGCCTGCCGCGAACGTCAGCGTATTGGTCGGGTTGATGGTCCAGGCCGCCGAGCCGGAAAGCCAGTTGTAATGGTTGGAATAGTAACCGTCGTTCAGCGAAACGTTGAACGTCACCGGCCCTTCCGTCAGCGTTGCCTGCACGCCGCGGCTCACCGCCGGTTCCTGGTTCCACAGCAGACCGCGCTCGATGTTGAAGTTCTCGAACGTCCAGCTATATTCCGCGCCGATCAATGTCGGCAGCTTGCCTGCCAGGATCGAGAAATTGTCGGTCGGCGCCAATTTCAGGAAGGCCTGCGGCACCGCGCCGAAATAATTATTCAGAGCGTGGCTGGTGTCATTGGGCAGGTACGGCGTGCCTAGCACCGGGAAGGAGTAGGCGCCCACCTGGGCATAGAACTGCCACCAGCCATCCACCTTGTTGATGATGACCTGGCCATTCGAAAGATCGACGGTGCCGGTCTTGTCGCCTACGCCGGTGACCGAATTGCTCTGCCCATAGGCAAGGCCTGAGACCACGGCATCGACGTACCATTTGCCCAGCGGACCGACATCCACTGAATACGGATTGGTCGGGAACGACAACGGGCCATCCATGCCCGGTGCGTTGAGCGTAACACTCGGCGGCGCCGCGGGTGCGGCTGCCGGTGCGGCGGGGGCAGCAGGGGCCGGAGCCGGCGCCTGCGCGAAGGCCGGGCTCATGGTCGCGGCAATCCCCCATGCCGCGCCGAACGCCCCGATGGCCGTCGCTGTCTTGAGTACCCGTCTCATCATTCTCGCTCTTTCCTTAGGCTGCGTGGCACGCGGCTGCCGCCGCGCACGGTCACGCACAGGGCGAGTGCATGCGGCGTGCCACAGGGCGGAGAACAACGTGCTTTTTATGCAACTTGGACGCGCGGGATCGCGCCGGCGCTGCCTAGCGCGCGGGCGCGTAAGGGCGCGATGCGGATCGAGGTGTCACGGCCTCAATGCGCGATGAGTCTTATCCGCCGGTAAACTTGGCCGGGCGCTTCTGGAGGAACGCCTGAACGCCTTCCACGAAGTCCGCGGTTTCGCCGGCAGCGGTCTGCAACGTGCGTTCGGTTTCCAGGACGGTGGCAAAATCGCGCTCCACCGCCGCCCAGGCAGCACGGCGTGTCATGCCGAGGGCGCGGGTGGGACCCGCCGCGAGATCACGTGCCACCGCGAGCGCCGCGTTCTGCAACGCCGCCTCCGGCACGCAGCGCGTGATCAGGCCCCATTCCAATCCCTTCGGCGCGGGCAGTTTTTCGCCGAGCAGCATCAGCTCCATGGCGCGCACGCGGCCGACGGCACGCGCCAGCAGCCAGGTGGCGCCGGCATCCGGCACCAGGCCGATGCGCCGGAAAGCCTGCAGGAAATAGGCATTGTCGGCCGCGACGATGACATCCGCCGCGAGCGCCAGGCTCGCGCCGGCGCCCGCGCAAGCGCCTTGCACGGCGGACACCCA
>DATJOH010000562.1:0-3698 GCA_035507235.1 Acetobacteraceae bacterium | reverse complement strand
CCCCCCCCCCCCCCTCGCCGAAGGCACTTTTAAGACATCGCGATTCAAGGCACCACGCGTGAACGTTCTAGCGGTCGCGTCGGAGGTGTTTCCGCTTGTGAAGACGGGCGGGTTGGCGGATGTTACGGGTGCGTTGCCGGGGGCTTTGGCGGCGGAGGGGATTGCGACGGCGACGTTGATGCCGGGCTATCCTTCGGTGCTGGTGGCGCTGCCGGATGCGGCGGTGATTGCGGAATTTTCCGATTTGTTCGGTGGTTCGGCGCGGCTGTTGCGGGGGACGGCGGCGGGGCTGGATATTATCGCGTTGGATGCGCCGCATTTTTTTGCGCGGCCGGGCACGCCGTATTTGGATCGGCATGGTGTGGATTGGCCGGACAATGCGGAGCGTTTCGCGGCGCTTGGGTGGGCGGCGGCCGCGATCGCCGCGGGCGAGACCGCGATGACGACGCCGGATATCGTGCATTTGCATGATTGGCAGGCGGGTCTTGCGGCGGCCTATTTGCATGCGCGCGGCGCGGTGCGTCCGCGGGTGGTTTTCACCATCCACAATCTCGCCTTTCAGGGGAATTTCGCGGCGGAGAAATTAGGCGCGCTGCGGGTTCCTTCCTATTTTTTCACGGTGGCGGGGCTCGAATTTTATGGCGCGGTTTCCTTTATGAAGGCGGGGCTGGTTTATGCGGATCGGATTACGACGGTCTCGCCCGGCTATGCGGACGAAATACGCACGCCGGAGGGCGGCATGGGCCTGGATGGCGTATTGCGCGCGCGGGGCGGGGATGTGGTGGGCATATTGAACGGTATCGATACGGATGTATGGAATCCCGAGACCGATGCGCTCATTGCGGCTCCGTTCGGTGCCGCGCGCCTTGGCCGGCGCGGCGTCAACAAGGCGGCGTTGCAACGGCGCTTCGGTTTGGCGGTGGACGAAGACGCACCGCTGATTGGCATTGTGAGCCGGCTCACCTGGCAGAAGGGTGTGGATGTAGTGCTGGAGGCATTGCCGGATTTGCTTGCGGCGGGCGGGCAGCTTGCGTTGCTGGGCAGCGGCGAGGCGCAATTCGCCGATGCGTTTACCGCGGCTGCCGCGGGTAATCCGGGCAGGGTAGGCTGCATGCTCGGCTATGACGAGCATGTCGCGCACCTGATGCAGGCGGGGGCGGATGCCGTGCTGGTGCCGTCGCGTTTCGAGCCTTGTGGCCTGACGCAGCTTTGCGCGTTGCGTTATGGCGCGGTGCCGGTTGTTTCGCATGTCGGCGGATTGGCGGACAGCGTGATCGACGCTAACGAGGCGGCGCTGGCGCGCGGGGTGGCGACCGGCGTGCAATTCACGCCGGTGACACGGGCGGGGCTGGGGCGGGCGATTCAGCGGACCGCGCATCTGTGGCGCGATCGGCCCGCATGGAAGCGCATGCAGCGCAACGGCATGGCAATGGATGTTTCCTGGCGCGCGCCGGCGGCGAAATATGCGGCGCTGTTTCGCGCGTGCGTGGGAGAGTCGCGTTGAACGTGCCGCCGCTCGGCGCCTGGCCGCGGAACGGTGGCGTCGATGTGGCGGTGTTCTCGGCCAATGCCGAGGAAATCGAGTTTTGCGTGTTCGATCCGCAGGATTGCGAAATCGCGCGACATCCCCTTGGGCGGCGCCTTGGTGACGTCCATTTCGACTTTATTCCGGGTGTGGCGACGGGCGCGCGCTATGGATTACGCGCGCACGGGGCGTTTGAGCCGTGGCGCGGCCACCGATTCAATGCGGCGAAATTGCTGCTCGATCCGTATGCAACCCGGATAGATCGGCCGTTCAAGCTGGATGCCGCAATGTTCGATACCGGCGAGGCGCCGTCGGGCAGCGACAGCGCGGCTTTCATGCCGAAGGCGATCGTATCGGCGCCGCCGGTGGCCGCGCCTGTGCCGCCAGCGTGTGATTGGCAGGATCTCATCATTTACGAAATGCACGTCAAGGGCTTTTCGAAGCGTAACGAAGCGGTGCCGGAGGGATTGCGCGGCACTTTTGGCGGACTCGCGCATCCGGCCAGCATCGAGTATTTGCGGGCGCTCGGGATCACGGCGGTGGAAGTGCTGCCGTGCGCGGCCTGGCTCGATGAGCGGCATTTGCCGCCGCTCGGGCTCAATAATTACTGGGGCTACAATCCGGTCGGCTATTGCGCCCCCGATCCGCGGCTCGCGCCGGGCGGATTTGCGGAAATACGCGATGCGGTCACGGCTTTGCGCGAGGCGGGCATCGCGACGATTCTCGATGTGGTTTACAATCACAGTGCCGAGAGCGATGAATTCGGCCCGACTGTTTCGGTGCGTGGCCTGGATAATGCCGCCTATTACCGGTTGTTGCCGGATGACCCGCGCCGTTACGTGGATGATGCCGGCTGCGGCAATATTCTGGCCTGCGAGCGCCCGGCGGTGGTTCGGCTTATTACTGATTCGCTGCGGCTATGGGCAAGCGCCACCGGTGCCGACGGGTTCCGTTTCGATCTGGCGCCCGTTCTCGGGCGCAACGCGGCGGGCTTCGATGCGGCCGCGCCACTGCTCACCGCCATTGCGCAGGACCCGGTGTTGCGCGAGCGCGTGCTGATTGCCGAACCCTGGGATATCGGCGCCGGCGGCTACCGGCTTGGCGATTTCGGGGCGCCATGGGCCGAGTGGAACGACAAGTTTCGTGATACCGCGCGGCGTTTCTGGCGTGGCGATAAGGGCATGCGCGGCGATATGGCGACGCGGCTGGCGGGGTCGGCAGATATTTTTGCCCGCTCGCGGCGGCCGCCCTCGCGGGGCGTGAATTTCGTGACCGCGCATGACGGTTTCACGCTGCGCGATCTGCTGTCCTATGCGGACAAGCATAACGAGGCGAATGGCGAACAGAATCGCGACGGCACAGGCAATAATTATTCCTGGAACCATGGGGTGGAGGGGCCGAGCGACGATGCCGGCATAGCGGCGGCGCGTGCGTGCGATGCCCGCGCGCTGCTGGCGACGTTGCTGTTTTCGCGCGGCACGCCGATGCTGAGCATGGGCGACGAGAGCGGCCACACGCAACGCGGCAACAACAATGCCTATGCGCAGGATTGCGATCTGTCCTGGCTCGACTGGGCCGGCATGGATCAGGAGTTGATTGCCGCAACGCAACGCATGATCGCGCTGCGCCGCACGGTTCCGGCGCTGACGTGCGATGTGTGGTTGACCGGGAAATCGGACCAGGAGGGCGCGCTGCCCGACGTCGCCTGGCTGCGCCCGGATGGCGCGCCGATGGCGGTGGGCGATTGGGAAAATCCCGATGGCGCCACGCTTATTGCCGTGTTGAATGCGCCGGCGGGGCGGGCGATGCTGGTGCTGCATGCCGGTTGGCAGGCAGAGACCCTGACCCTGCCGCCACCGCTTGCCGCGCATCGCTGGGAGCTCACATTCGACAGTGCGGATTTGGCGCGGCAGGCTGACGATGTCGAAACAGCAACGGCCGCGCCGCGATCGGTATTGCTGTTGCTGGAGACGCCACGCGGCCCGCGCGCGACCGGCGCCAGTGACCAGACGGTACGCGCCTTGGCGACCAAGGCGGGCCTGGCGCCATTCTGGTGGGATGTGGAAGGCGTGCGCCACATTGTTTCCCCCGGCACGCTGCGCGCGCTGCTTGCCTCACTGCGCTTGCCGACGGGTAGCGAAACGGAAGCGCGGGCTAGTTTGCAATGTCTCGC
>DATJOH010000561.1:0-8022 GCA_035507235.1 Acetobacteraceae bacterium | reverse complement strand
ATCGCGGGACCAGCACCGGTGGCCGGCCGGCGCTCTATAGTCTCGAAACGTTTCTTGAGGAAAGCTTTCGCGCGTTCCGCCGCGCGCCGCTCGTGGCCCTGAGGAACGCGGACGGCGTAAAGCGCGCGCTCGACGCTCTGCAATTTGCCGAGGCGGATTTCGCGCGTGCCGCGATGCGCGCCCGCGCCGCGGCGGCGGACGGCGAGGATGCAATTTTCCTCACCTGGCATGGCCGGCTGCTGTCGACGGAGATAGCGACAAATCTGCTGGTGCAGACGCTTCCTTGGCCCGAGGACGCTGATTCCGTTCCGGCTGCGGTTCGCATGAGTCTGCCGCCGTCTGAAATCATGGTCACCGCACTCTCCGGCGGCTGCTATGTTCTGCCCGCGGACCGGCCCGGCTGCGTTCATCTGCGGCGAACCGACAGGCTGCTCAGCGCGCCAAAGCATGATGTTACCATGCAGTTCAGCGCGGAAACCGCCACCGACACCGAGCATTTTCTTACCCTGCCACGCAAATTCCTGACCGCGCTGCGCGCCCTTCGTGCCGGCAATTGGCGGGAGGTGGGGAGCCAGGCCTACGTGCCGGGCGCCGGCGTAAGGCTCATGCCGGGCTTTTTCCTGGCGGTAGGCGACAGACGGATCGAACTTGCCAATGCAGCGTTCGAGTTTGACCCGGATAAGCCCGCCCAACTGAACATCATAGCAGCTGGCGAGTCGGTGCGACTGCGGCGTGTCGGCGATGCCGCGGGCGAGGTCGCGGTCGATCATCCTGCCGATTGGGAAACCGTTCCCGAAGCCGCCTCCATGGAGCAGTTTCGCCTGGCGCCTGGTTACCTGCTGCGCCTGCGCGGCTGGCCAGAGCTCGTTCATGCGCCGCTGACGGTGGACAATGCCGGGCGCATCCTGGTGCATGCCAGCGTGGTGGATGGCGACGAGGTGCGCCTCGGCATTCAGAACTACGATATTTCAGCGATTCGTGCTGCCGACAAGATCGTGCTGCTATGCCCCGGCGCGGAAGGGGTCATCGTGGATCCGGCAGGTCGCTGGAGCACCGCGTCATTTCCGCCTGGCGCCAAATTGCCCAAGGGTCTCGCGGCACATGGCGGCACCGTGCTGATCGAGAACAATGCCTGGCAAAATGCGCCGCGACTGCAAACGCCGCATGTCGTGTTTTACGATCCCTTGGCCGCCGGGCCAGATGGTCCATTGCGATCCGCGGTGGCGCTGCATGCCCTCACCGCCGTCATGGAAACGGGCGCGCGCCTGCTGCTGCCATCGCAATTTGAGAACAGCTGGTCCGACCGACAGGGTATTCTGCAGGCGCTGGGATTTTCCGGTATCGAGACAACACGGGTCGCCACCGATTTCGTGTGCGCCGACGATCTGCTCTTTCTGTCCGATGTCGCGCCGCACGCCATGCCGGCGGGACTGCTGCATTCGTTCCGCGACAGGGCGCATGCAATCCGGCCGCCGTCGCGGGCCGAACGGCGAATCTACGTCAAGCCGAAAGCGGGCTATCGCATCCTCCGCGACGAGCTCGATCAGTTCCTGATGAAACGCGATTTCGACACCGTTATTGCGGAAGAACTCTCCGAAACGGCCTTGCCGGATGCGTTTGCGGCGGCAAGCCTGGTAATCGCACCGCATGGCCCGGTGCTCAGCAATCTGCTGTTCTGCCGCCCCGGTACGCGGGTGCTGGAACTGGCGCCGGACAAGGACCCAGATCCGCGTTTCTGGCTTCTTTCGCAGAAGCTCGGACTGTTCCATGCCGTGCTGCACTGCCCGCTGATCGATGGCAGATTGCGTGTGGCCCGCGAGCGCTTCCGCGCTATATTGCAAATGCTGCGTGCGATGGATCCCTGACCTTACGGGTCGCTGACTTTATGGATGCAGACCGGCACAGGACGAAACCGATGCCTCACCACCCTTTCCGCGATCTCCCACCCGAGCAGTTCTGGCGCACCGGCTTCGCCGACGCGTTCGATCCGGTGCCCGCCATGAAATTCGCCATCGGCCGTACCGACCCGGTGGCGGCCGCGGGCTCCTGCTTCGCGCAGCATATCGGCCGCCACCTGAAATCGGCCGGTTATAATTTTCTCGAAACGGAGCCGGCGGAAGATGGCCAGCCAGTGTTTTCCGCCCGCTATGGCAACATCTACACCGCGCGCCAGTTGCATCAGCTCATGCTGGCCGCCTACGGCCTGCACCGGCCGGCCGTGCGCGTCTGGCGGCGGGCGGATGGCCGGTTCGTCGATCCGCTGCGTCCGCGGCTGTTTCCAGCCGGCTTCGCGACCGCCGATGACGTTGCCGCGGCGCGGCGCGCGCATTTCGCCGCCGTCAGGCGGGTATTCCAGGAATGCCGGGTATTTGTTTTCACGCTTGGCCTCACCGAAGCCTGGGTGGCCGCCGACGGCACCGTGCTGCCGGTACCGCCCGGTGTGGTGGAGGTGGACGACACCATCGCGGAGGCCGCGTTCCGCAATTTCACCGTGGGCGAGGTGCGGCAGGATCTTGAGCAATTCCTCGCCGATCTGACCGCCGTCAATCCGGACGTCCGCGTGCTGCTCACCGTATCGCCGGTGCCGCTGGCCGCGACATATGAAACGCGACACGTTCTGGTATCGAACACCTACAGCAAGGCGGCCTTGCGCGTCGCGGCCGAGGAAACCGCCGCCGCCCATGCAAATGTGTCATATTTTCCGTCGTACGAAATCATCACGTCACCGCATCTTCGCGGCAGCTATTACGCCGACAATTTCCGCGATGTGACGGACGAGGGTGTCGCGCAGGTCATGCGGCTTTTCGACGCGCATCTGCTGCGCAGTCAGGTGCCCACGCCTACGGGTATCGAGCCCGAAGCGACGGCCCCGGAAAAAATCGAACCGAGCGAGGAGGCCCGCCTGCGCTATGAGGCGCTGGACGACATTATCTGCGACGAAGCGCTGTTCGATCCCACGCCGATTGTCGAGGCCACGCCTGAGGAATTTTCCGCTGCCGCACCAGCGCCGCGGGCGGCCGCGCCCGCTCCCGGCCGGCCGCCGGCCAGCGAATTCCTGGTGCCACGAGATCTTGTGGTGACGGAACAAGCGCCCTCGTCCGTACTGGCCATCGGGTCCTGCCTGCTGCAGGAGCTGCTGGCCCGCCGTGTCGGCAGCGCCACCCGGTATGATTTTGTGACCTTGACGGGCCTGCAGGACATTCCCGCGCAGCCGCCGCTGCCCATCGAAACCTATGATTTGCAACTTGTGCATATTCCGCTCCGCATGGTCATGCACGATAATTTCTTTCTGCGCCTCGACGACCAGGACCTGTCACAATACGAAGCGGCTTTTGCCAAGGCCCGGCAAAACCTCGTTCGGCAACTGGAAGGGCGCCTGACCTGGGGAACACCGGGCGGCGTGCTGACGTTCGTGATGAATTTCATGCTGCCGCAATTCAATCCAAGGGGACGCTTCGCGCCGAAATTCGACCTGCGCAACCCTGAATATTTTGTCGAAATGCTGAACCGCGAGCTGGAACACCTCGTGGCGGCACGACGCAATTGCCATATACTCGACATGGACAGAATTGCGGCTTCACTTGGCCGGCGCCACATCCAGGATGACAGCTTCACCGCATTCAACCACAATGCAAATCTCAGCGGCGACATGTCCCTGCCAGGCCGCATGGAAAATATCGGCCCGCTCGCCGACCATTATGATCTGCCGAAGGGCGATCTCCTGCGGGATGCGCTGTTCGCGGAAGTGAATGCCATGTTCCGTGTCGTGCGGCAGATCGACACCGTGAAGCTGGTCGTCGTGGATCTCGACGATACGCTGTGGAACGGCGTCAGCGGCGACAGCGCCGATGTCGGTCCGGAAATGGCGGAAGGCTGGCCTGTCGGCTTCATCGAGGCGCTGCATTACCTCAGGAAGCGTGGCATCCTGCTGGCCATTGCGAGCAAAAACGATGAGGCGCGGGTGCGCGCTGTGTTTCCGCGCATCCTGGGCAGCCGCCTCACCCTGGACGATTTCGCCATGACCCGCATCGATTGGCGGCCCAAGCCCGAAAGCATGCAGGAAATTCTTGCCACGCTGAATCTGCTGCCGCGGAACACGGTTTTTATCGATGACAATCCTGCCGAGCGCGCCGCCATGCAGGCGGCTTTTCCCGATATCCGCGTGCTCGGCCGCAATCCCTTCACCATGCGGCGCGTTCTGCTCCTGGCGCCGGAAATGCAGGCGGTTGTGGTGAGTGAGGAATCGGCGCGGCGCACCGCCATGGCACAGGCGCAGGTACAGCGTGAAACCGAACGGACGCAGTTCTCGCAGGAGGATTTCCTGCGGCAGCAGGAAGTGCATGTGTCGCTCCGGCGCATCGGGTCGGCCACCGAAAAGGGATTTGCCCGCGCACTTGAACTGATCAACAAGACCAATCAGTTCAACACGAGCGGGAAACGCTGGACGGTGCAGGAACTTGAAAAGTTCCTTAGCGACGACGGCACTTTGTTCGTATACGAAGTGGCGGACAGATACACGCCCTATGGCCTGGTGGGCGCGGTGCTGGTTGATTTCGATACCATCATCCAATGGGTCATGTCCTGCAGGGTCATCGGCATGGCGGCCGAACGGGCGGTGCTGCACGCCCTTGTCCGCTGGCTGCGTGGCCGCGGCCACCGCGAAATCATTGCACGGCTGCGGAAAACCGAACTGAACCATCCAAGCTGGGCGCTCTATAGCGGCGCCGGTTTCGAGGAACGGGACGGCGACTGGGTGCTGGCGCCCGAAATTTCGCCGGACTTCCCGAATTTTGTTGCTTTCACCGATCAGGAAATGGCGGCGCGCGCCTGATGGATACCGGCAACCTGGATCCGGTGGCGCAGGATCTCGCGGCATGGGCGGAACGCGAAATCAGCCCGTGGCGCGAGCAACCGCTATGGCGCCCAGCGGTGGAAGCCCGGATGCGCGCCTTGCAGCGAAACGACACTAGGCTGTTCCGGTTTCAGTTCGCCGATGGCTCTGTGCGCCTGCTGCCGACGACGCATTCCGGATCCACTTTCCATCGCGCCCAAATCTACCTGGCGTTTTTCGCGAAACTCGTCGCCTTCCTGCCCGCCGATTACAGCGCCACCATCTGTGTCTGCCTGGGCGATCTGCTGCAGCGCGAAAAGGACGTGCCGATATTTGCTTTTCAGCGCAGCATCGCCCAGCGCATTCCCTTGCTACCCGACATCGACTTGTTGGTCTCGCATTTCCTCTCCGGGCCCTACTTTGTCGATGGCACACCGACCGCGGCTAAGGAAAAGATGGCCATGTTCGTCGGCAGCACCACCGGCGGTATGATTGACGAGGCGACGGCGCGCGCCTTCGCGCTGCCGCGGCTACGTGCGGCGCATTATTTCAGCGGCAACACGCGCGTGGATTTTCGCCTGCCGAACATTGCCCAGACTGTGTCGGCGGAGGCCTACGAGTTCCTCAAGCAGCAACCCTTCTGCCAATTCGCGAAGCTGCCCTGGCCGAACCAGTTGAAGGCGAAATTCCTGCTTTCCATGGACGGCAACGGCGCAACCTGCCTCCGGGTCGCCGCCGCGCTCCTGAGCAACAGTGTTCTTCTGAAATACCATTCCGAGCAGATACTATATTATTTTCCGGCCCTGACGCCGTGGGTGCACTATGTTCCCGTGCATGCCGACACCGATGTCGAACCGATCATGGACAAGGCAGACGCCGAACCGGAGCTTTTCGACAAAATCGCCGCCGCCGGCAAGGAATTCGCGCAAACCTACCTGACCGAAGCGCGGGGCATGGAATATACCGCGCTGCTGTTGCAACGTTATGCCTCGCTGTTCGATCCGCCTTCCAGCGAAACCTTAGCGGTGCTGCCGGAGCGCATCGCGGCACGCGGCCGCAATGCCGCGCTGGCAACGCTCAAGCCGGACGAGCACGGCTGGATCGGCCGCCCTGGCAGCGGCGAAGCGCTCACCGGCTACAAGCTGGTCCTGCGGCCCCGTGGCGCATGGCCGGTATTCTATTGCCAGGCCGTGGAACCCGAAGGCGGACTTTCACCGGTCGTCACGGAAGGCGAATGGGTCAGCGCGCCCGCCGGTCCGCTGCACGGCATACGCGTCGAACTTGTATCGAAACATGTCCGTCCACCCGCCATCGGGATCGAGGCGATCTTCACCGACGGCACGACCGCCGAAGAAATCCTCACCAAAGCTACATGCCAGAGCCCCAGCGGCGCCCCGCTGGAAGCGTTCCGCCTCCGCGTCTAATCCAGCCGCTACGCAGAACCAGGTCGATACAGCATCGCCACGTCGCACCGTCGGTATCGCGCGCCAAACTCCCGCATGATCCCGGCATCATGCACAAACCCAAGCTTCTCGTACAAATGGATCGCCGGCCCACACGCTGAATTGGTCAGCAGATAGAGCCGTTCCGCGTCCAGCTCCGCCGCCCGCCGCAGCACCGCGCGCAGCAGAAACTCTCCCGCCTTGCGCCCCCGCGCACGCTCCAGCACGCCCATCTTCGTCAGCTCGAATTGTTTCTCCCCCGTCTTCTGCAACGCGCAGGTGCCCACAATCCCGAGACCCGCCGCCGCCACGAACAATATATCTCCCCCCGGATCGATAATCCGCGCCCGCGGCGCCTCCAGCACCTCGCGGTCCGTCGCCTCCAGCGTGAACATGCTGGATATCCATTGCGCATTGATATCATGAAACGCCGCCGCCAGATCGTCACTGAACGCAACGATCGTCAGCCCGCCCAAAGCCGCGCCACGCGCATGCAGCGGCCGCGTCACCAGCGCGTCCTCGATGGCGCCAAGCTGTTCCAGCAACGACCCGGACAGTCCCGCGCAAACATCGACAACCGCCGCCTCCACCAGCGGCCACACCGCCGCCTTGGACCGCGCCATCGCCACCCGGCCGGCCGCCGTCAGCGAAACAATCCGCTGGCGCTGGTCGCCCGCGGCGCGCCCGGCCTCCACTAGCCCCAGTTCCTGCAGCCGCCCCAGGCTGCGCGTCACCGCCGGCTGGCTTACCCCGGTCACGCGCACGATCTCCCCCACCGGCTGCGCGCCGTGCAGATCCAGCGTCGCCAGGATCGGATATTGCGCGGGCTGGATCGCCAGCCCCGCATCGGCCACGATCCGCGCCACATCGCCCTGCATGCGCTCCCCCAGCCGTTTCAGCCGGCTGCCCAGGAAGAGATGCCCTTGGTCACGCAAGATATCCGACATGGCGAGCCTTCGATGCCGCGCAATTGCATAACATGTTATGCATATCGCCGTGCCACGATCAACCAAGCCACTGCCCCGCCAAGAACCCTCGCTTTACCGCCGCGGACGCACTATATTGCGGCGGTCCGGCAGCCTGTTGCCGCCCGAATAGGAGGATTGCATGGCACGCGTGCCATTGGATGAAGTGCCGCGGAATATCCCCGGCAAACCAGCCCCGCGCGAACGCCGATAATCGGCGGTCCGCAGCGCGTGTGCGCCGGCACCGCCGCCAACACCACCAGCCCGATCACCGGCGCCGCCACCATCAGGCAGATCGCCAGCGTCAGCTTCGCCTTGAACCGATGGAACGCCAGGTGGTTGGCGTCGATCGTTTCCTGATATCCTTCCGCCAACCCAACCACCACTTCGTATTCCGACCCGGATCGATCCTCCAGCAAAACCCTCGGATCGTAGCCCGCCACGCCATGCCAGTCGCGCCGCACCAGCGCCCACACGCATAGCAAGCCCGCCCCCACCAGACTAAGCGCGGCAGTCAGCGCCGCCCACGGATGGCTGCCGCCAACAATCGCCGCGCCAAGCGCCAGCCCGCCGGTCACGTTCCAGCCGAGCATGGACGTCGCACGTCCCTCCAGCGCCTGCGTCGCCTGCGCCTGCGCGCCAAGCCGCAACTCCGCCTGCCGCAGTGCCTCCTTCGCCCGCCAGAACGGCAGGTCGCCGCCGATCGCGCCGACCTCTACGGTGCCCTCAACCGGCTCGGGCGGCCGCAGGCGCACCTCCAGCCCGGCAAGCACCCGCGTGGCAA
>DATJOH010000560.1:0-2162 GCA_035507235.1 Acetobacteraceae bacterium | reverse complement strand
GTGGCAGGCGACAAAGTGCCGCGGAGGCTTTTCTTCGCCCTGCGTTGAAGCGCGCCAACCTGCATGTGGCAACAGGCGTGGCGGTGGAGGCGGTGCTGTTCCAGGGCCGGCGTGCCATCGGCGTGCGGGCACGGCGGGACGGGCAGGTCGTTGCGGTGGAAACCGGCGGCGAGGTCATTCTCGCCGCCGGGGCGCTGGTATCGCCGGCTATTCTGCAACGTTCCGGCGTGGGGCAGGCTGCGTTGCTGCAATCACTCGGCATTCAGGTGGTGCAAGACAGTCCGGCGGTCGGGCGGCATTTGCTGGAACACAGGCTGCTGATGATGCAATATGAATTGCTGCGGCCGATCAGCCAGAACGCCGAATTTCGCGGTTGGCGCCTGTATCGCAATGCGTTACGTTACGCGCTTACCCGCACGGGTCCGCTCGCCGCCGGCTCCTATGACATCGCCGCTTTTGCTTGCACGGATCCGGAAGATCCGCGGCCCGACGCCGAAATTCTGATCGCGCCCTATTCGCTCGGCATGAACAGCGCCGGTGAAGTCGCGACGGGGGAGGGCCACAGCATCCATCTGTTCGGCTATCCGCTGCGCGCAAGAAGCGAAGGCAGCGTGACGATCAATTCGGCGGAGGAGCATGTTCCGGCCACAATCCGGCCGAACTATCTCTCCGATCCCTATGACCAGGCGGTCACCGTGCGGATGTTTCGCTACATCAGGCGCTGGATGCGCCACCCTTCCCTGGCGAATCTCATCGGACCTGAAACCGCGCCCGGCCCCGATCTCGATGCCGATGCGCATATCGTGACCGCGTTCCGCGCGCGTGGCCAGGCCGGCTATCACGCCTGCGGCACCTGCCGCATGGGGCGCGACGAACATGCGGTGCTCGACGGCGAATTGCGCGTGCGCGGCGTGCAGGGGCTGCGCGTCATCGATGGTTCGATCATGCCCGCCATGGTTTCCTGCAACACCAACGGCCCGATCATGGCCGCCGCCTGGCGTGCCGCGGATCTTATCGAAGGCGGCGGCAACGCCTGAAAAATTCAGCCGCCCGAGGGATTTGGATCGCGCCAGGCGCGTTCGAAGGGCAGGCGCCACGCATGCGGCGCCACCAATTGATGGATCGATTTCGGCCCCCAGGAGCCCGGTTCATAGAGCCGCACCGGTGGTGGCGCCTCCAGCAGCGGGATGGAAACTTCCCATAGCCTTTCTATGCCTTCCGCGGTGGTGAACAGCGTGCGGTCGCCGCGCATCGCGTCCAGGATCAGGCGCTCGTACGCTTCCAGCACGTCGCCAATGCGGCCGGTGTCATGCATGGCGAATTGCAGCGAGAGTTTGTCCAGCCGCATGCCGGGACCCGGTCGCTTGCCATAGAACGATAATGACATTTTCGAGGCATCGGCAAGATCGAAAGTAAGATGGTCCGGCCCCTGCGCCCCCACACCCGAGCCCACCGGAAACATGCTTTTCGGCGGTTCGCGGAACGCAATGGAAATGATGCGCTGCCCTTCTGCGAGACGTTTTCCGGTGCGCAGGAAAAATGGCACACCGGCCCAACGCCAATTATCGATCGAGCATTTTAACGCAATAAACGTCTCGGTTTCCGACTCGGGATCGACGCCCTCCTCGGCGCGATATCCGATATATTGGCCGCGCACCACGTCCTTCGGTTCCACCGGCAGCATGCTGCGGAAAACCTTGTTCTTTTCTTCGCTGATGGATTTCGGTTCCAGCGCGGTCGGCGGCTCCATGGCCATGAACGCCAGGATCTGGAACAGATGCGTCACCACCATGTCGCGATAGGCGCCGGTCTGTTCGTAGAAGCCGGAACGTTTGCCCAGCCCCAGCGTTTCCGGCACGTCGATCTGCACATGGTCGATGAAATTGCGGTTCCAGATCGGCTCGAACAAGCCGTTGGCAAAGCGGAATGCCAGGATATTCTGCGCCGGTTCCTTGCCCAGGAAATGGTCGATGCGAAAAATCTGCTCTTCCGCGAAAACCTCGTGCAACCGGGCATTGAGCGACACAGCGCTGGCGAGGTCGGTGCCGAACGGCTTTTCCATGATGATGCCGGCGCGCTCGACCAGTCCCGCCTCCGCCAGCAACCGCACCGACGACAGCGCCGCGTTGGGCGGCACGCTGAGGTAATGCATGAGCCGGACG
>DATJOH010000559.1:0-10078 GCA_035507235.1 Acetobacteraceae bacterium | reverse complement strand
ACCTGGAAGCGCCTTGTCAGCGCCGCGTCCTTTTCGAAATATTTTTTATATTCCGCCCAGGTGGTCGCGGCGATGCTGCGCAACTCGCCACGCGCCAGCGCGGGCTTCAGCAAATTCGCGGCATCGTTCTGGCCGGCGCCGCCACCAGCACCAATCAGCGTATGTGCCTCATCAATGAAGAGAATGACGGGACGCGGGCTGGCCTTCACCGCGTCGATGACGCCCTTCAGCCGGTTCTCGAATTCGCCCTTTACGCCGGCGCCAGCCTGCAACAGGCCAAGATCGAGCGTGCGCACGATGACGTCGCGTAATGCCGGCGGCACGTCACCCGCGGCGACACGTTGCGCGAAGCCTTCCACCACCGCGGTTTTGCCGACGCCGGCCTCGCCGGTGAGAATGGGATTGTTCTGGCGGCGGCGGGTCAGAATATCGATCACCTGACGGATTTCGAAATCGCGGCCGAGGATCGGGTCGATCTTGCCGGCTTTCGCCTGCGCTGTCAGATCGACTGTGTATTGATCGAGCGGTGCCTGGCTCGCCGGTGGGCGTGTCGCCGCGCCATCACCCGCGGCTGCCGCGCCGCCCTCGGCCGCGGCGGCTTGTTGCGCTTCCGTGCTGCCACTGGTCACCGCCGGGAAATCGCGCGCCAATACATCAGGCTCAATGCGCGCGAATTGGCCGGACATGTCGCGCGCCTGGCGGCGCAGCACATCATCCGTTAGCAGCGCAAGCAGCAAATGGCCGGAACGGATGCGCGCAGCGCCTTGTTCGACGGACGCCAGCAGCCAAGCCTGCTTCATCCATTCAACAATATCGGGGCTCAATGCCGGCGGGCGCGCATTGCCGGTTTTCATGCGATCCAGCGCGCGATTGAGATCGGCGGCGAGCCGACCTTCATCCAAATTATAATGGCGCAGGATGAGCGCCACATCCTCGCTGCTGCCTTCGACAAGTTTCAGCAGCCAGTGCTCGATTTCGACATTATAATGGGTGCGCGATAGCGTCAGTCCCGCAGCGGCTTCCAGCGCACGGCGCGCGAAATCACCCAACCGCTCCACGAGAGGTTTTAAGGCTACCGATACCACGCTTATCCCCTTATGGGCTGCCGCCTTCTGGCGGGTGGACGTGCCGTGCTTGCAGACCGGCTGCGGGCGTCGGTATATTGTTCTGGCCCAGCATTGTCCACCCCGGAAGCGGACGGTGCATTTTCGCCGAAAAACCTGCCTGGACATCCGATGCCACTTCTTGCAGACCTTGATTTGGACAGCCTGCTGGCGCCATTCGGCGGCGATACGCCCGCGGGCGTCGATCCGCGCGAGGATTTTTCACCCCTGGCGCCGTACCGTGCCATGCGCACGGCGCGTGGTGCCGCGCGCGCCGCGGAGCGCGCCGCGGATGCCGACCCGACCGCCGAGCAAACGCCGCCGCCGGAATGGCGCACGGTGCGCCAGCTCGCGCTGAAATTGCTTGGCGAAACCTGCAAGGATCTGGAAGTGGCGGCGTGGCTGGCGGAAGCGCTGGTGCGCACGGAAGGGCTTTCCGGCCTCACCGCATCCGCGCAGATCATTGGCGGATTGACGCGTCAGTTCTGGGACCAGGGCCTGCTGCCGCCGCTCGATTCCGACGGCGTGGCGGGCAAGGTCTCGCCGGTGGAGGGGCTATCCGGCACAGGCGGCGACGGCACGCTGATGCAGCCGCTGCGCAAGACGGTACTATTTAATAAGCCGGACGGCTCGCCGGTCGCCTTCTGGGCGTTCGACGCTTCCATGAAGCTGCAAGGCGAGGCCGACCAGAATCGCATAAAACAGCGCATCGCCGCCGGCGTGACCCTGTTTGAGGAAATGGAGCGCGATGCCCGCGCCGCCGGCGGTGCACATTTTGCTGCGCTGCGGAAGGAAGCGCGCGCGGGGCTGCAGGCCTGGAACGATATGTCCGCGGCGCTGGATGAAAAGGCCGGCAGCGACAGCCCCTCCACCAGCCGCGTTCGCGCCTTGCTGCAGGAAATTCTGGATGTCGCCAACCGCTACGCGCCACCGGAGATCGCGGAGGTGGCGCCTGTTGCCGACACGGAAGAGGCTGCCGAACCCGGCGCGCCCGGCGCCGTCGCGGCACCGAAGCCGCCGCGTGAAAATCGCGAGGATATGCTGCGTGACCTGTCGCGCATCGCGGACTTCTTCCGCCGCACGGAGCCGCATTCGCCATTGGCCTATACGCTGGACGAGGCGGTGCGGCGCGGGCGTATGACCTTGCCTGATTTGCTGGAAGAACTGGTGCCGGACGCTGGTACGCGGGGGAATATTCTGACGCAACTTGGGATTAAGGTACCGAAGGGGTAGGGGGGCCTTCGGCGACCAGGGGGCTTTGCCCCCTGGACCCCCACTGGGGATAAGTCCCCAGACCCCATTTTGCGCTGCGCGGCGGGGGTACGCCGCGTTGGTTCGCGCCAGACTCACGATAAAACAGAATGGGGCCTAAGGCCCCAGCGGGCTGCGCAGCAGGGGGCAGAGCCCCTGGCCTTCCCTACGCCCTCGCCTTAACCCCAGGCAGTCCCACAGGCGACAACTCCGCCGGCGTCTGCTGGTCGTGCAGGTCCATCCAGAAAGGAATAATGAGTTCGCTGTCCTCGGCGAGCTTCTTGTCGGTCACCTTGGTCCAGCCGGTGAAGTGGTAAACATCCTTCACGCCGCCGACGACACGTGCGCTGGCGATGAGGTTGAAGGCGCCGCCGTCGCTCTGGTTTTCGATAACGCCAGTGCTGGCGTTCACGGTCATGACGATGCCGTTCGAGACCAGGATGGGAAAATGCTTGTCATCCTTGGTGAGCTTTTCCTCGACCCAGGATTTCATCTGCTCATACACGGTCGCGTTGGTGATCACGACGGTGTTTTTCGACGCCGCGGTGCCGCCGAACGTCTTCTTGTAATCGCCGCCGCCGCCGGCGGCGCGCAGTTTGGTAATGCGCAGCGCCTCTTTCTTCATGTCTTCGTAGAGCATGCCCTCGTCGAGGATGAAGAGGTGCTTGTTGGCAAAGCGGTTCGGCTCGGTCTGGCCGCCGGCCTTGGTGATGACGCCGATGAACTGCACGGTCATGATGGCAACTCCTGTCAGGAACACTCACAGCACCGGACCCACTAAAGCGGCCCGGACGCTGCTTCCATGGCGGGTTGAACTACCCAGCTTTGCGCCGGGCGGCTGTGGCGGCGGTCACAGGTTGACCGCGGAGGGGGGCAAGGTTACGCTTTCGTGGAGGCCAGTGCAGGCGCGTGCGCCAGGCGAGCGGCGCCGCGGGCGGCCGCAGGGAACGGAACCGTAAGCGAGGACCCGATGAGTGCCAGCATCCATGACAAGCTGAACCGCGTGCGCAAGCCGCGTGTGCACATCACCTACGAGGTCGAGACCGAAGGCGCGCAGATCCAGCGCGAATTGCCCTTCGTGGTCGGCGTCATGGGCGATTTCTCCGGCGACCCGACGCAGCCGCTGCGGCCGCTGTCGGATCGGAAGTTTATTCAGATCGATCGCGACAATTTCAACGACGTGATGCATCGCATCGGTCCGGGCCTCAATCTGAAAGTTGACAACAAGCTCGCTGATGACGGCAGCCAGATGGCCGTGCAGTTAAAGTTCAATTCGATTGACGATTTCGATCCTGGCGCGGTCGTCAACCAGGTGCCGGCGCTGAAATCGTTGCTCGATACGCGCAACAAGCTGCGCGACCTGATGAGCAAGGCGGACCGCTCCGAACAACTGGAAACCCTGCTGGAGCAGGTGCTGCAAAATCAAAGTGAACTCGACGCGCTGTCCTCCGAACTGGGCATGTCGAAGGGAGGTAACTGATCATGTCTGGAACCGCCGCGGCACCGAAGGCCGAAACCGTTACGACTGAAGCCGGCCTTGGCCTGCTGGACCAGGTTGTTGCGGCAACCAAGCAAACGGAGCCCGACCAGGCGAAGGACCTGGTAAAGACGCTGGTGCAGGAGGCGCTGACCGGAACCGTTACGTTCGACCGCAACCTGACGCGCACGTTCGACCGCGCCATCAGGGCGATCGATGCCAAGCTCTCCGCGCAGCTCAACGCCATCATCCACGATCCGAAATTTGGCAAGCTCGAGGGCACCTGGCGCGGCTTGCATTACCTCGTCATGAACAGCGAAACCGGCACGTCGCTGAAAATTCGCATGATGAATATTTCCAAGAAGGAACTGAACAAGGATCTGACGAAGGCCGTCGAATTCGATCAGAGCCAGATGTTCAAGAAAATCTACGAAAGCGAATTCGGCACGCCGGGCGGCGAGCCCTATGGCGCGCTGATCGGTGATTATGAATGGGGCCGCTCGCCGGAGGATGTGGAAACGCTGCGCCTGATGTCGAATGTCGCCGCGGCCGGGTTCTGCCCGTTCATTTCCGGAACGTCTTCGGAAATGTTCGGCCTGCCGGACTGGACGGAACTTGCCAAGCCCCGCGACCTCGCGAAGATTTTCGATACGGCGGAATATATTGACTGGCGCAATTTCCGCGATACCGAGGATTCGCGTTTCGTGTCGCTTGCCATGCCGCGGACGTTGGCGCGGCTGCCCTATGGCAGCGCCACCAAGCCGATCGAAGAATTCGCCTATGAGGAAGCGCCGTTCGACGAAAAGGGCGCCGCGAAAGCGATGGGGCACCATGATTATTGCTGGATGAATGCCGCCTATGTGATGGGCGCGCGGCTGACCGACGCGTTCGCGAAATACGGGTTCTGCGTCGCGATTCGCGGCACCGAGGGCGGCGGCAAGGTGGAGAATTTGCCGACGCACGTGTTCAAGAGCGATGACGGCGATACCGACGCGAAATGTCCGACCGAAATCGGCATTACCGACCGGCGCGAGTTCGAGCTTTCCAATCTCGGCTTCCTACCTCTCTGCCACTACAAGAACGAGAATTACGCGGTGTTCTTCGGCGGCCAGAGCACGCAGAAGGCAAAGAAATACGACCGGCCGGAGGCGACCGCGAATGCGGCGATTTCGGCGCGTCTTCCCTATCTGATGGCAACCGGCCGGTTCGCGCACTTCCTGAAAGTGATCGCGCGCGACAAGATCGGCAGCTTCATGGAGCCGGAAGATTGCGAGAAATGGCTGAACCGCTGGATCAATAACTACGTCAACACCAATGAGAAAGCGGGCGCGGAATCGAAGGCGGCCAAGCCGTTGCGCGAGGCGCGGGTGGAAGTGCGGGAAATTCCAGGCAAGCCGGGATCGTACAATGCCGTCGCGTATCTCAGGCCGTGGCTGCAACTGGAGGAGTTGACCACCAGCATGCGCATGGTGGCGCGGATTCCGGAAAAAGCCTGATACCACCATGGATGCGGCCTCGCCGGAGGAAACCGCGCGGCCGCTGCGCGAAGGTGTGCTGGCGGGACGGCTGCTGGGGCCGGCGAATGCGAAAATCGCCGCCGACCTCGGCGCATTCCTCGCCGGCGAGGGCGATGCGCTGACGCTGTGGTTCGGCGTGGCGCTTGCCGCGCGCATTGCCGGCGATGCGGAGAAGCTGCGCGGCCTGATCGATCGCGATATCGCGGCGCTCGACGGCCTGATTGGCGCGCAGGTTGATGAAATTCTGCACGCCGCGCGGCTGCGGCGGTTGGAAGGGACGTGGCGCGGACTCGCCTGGCTGGTCGGCGGCATCGACCCGACCTCCCGCGTGCGCGTCAAAATCCTGAACCTGGCCTGGCCGGAACTCGCGCGCGATTTGGCGCGGGCGCCGGAGTTCGACCAAAGCAATTTGTTCCGGCGTGTCTACGAGGACGAATTCGGCATCGCCGGCGGCGAGCCGTTCGGATTGCTGGTGGTAGATCATGAGGCGCGCCACCGGCCAGTGCGGGAAGCGCCGACCGAGGATGTGGAGGCGCTTGCTGGTCTCGCTTCCGTCGCAGCGGCGGCGTTCGCGCCGACGGTGTTGGCGGCCTCGCCCGCTTTGCTCGATGCGGATAGCTGGGCGGATCTGGCGCTGGCGGCGGAGCCCGCTTCCTGCCTGCGCGACCCGGCGCATCTGGGGTGGCGCAACCTCGGCGCGCGCGAGGATTCGCGGTTCGTGGCGGTTGCCTTGCCGCGGCTGCTGGCGCGGCCACCCTGGCGAGACGATCCGGCGCGGCGTGATGGATTCCGCTACCGCGAATATGCGCCGGACGCGGAAAGCCGGGTGTGGATGAGCCCGGGCTTTGCCGTCGCCGCGGCGACGGCACGGGCGTTCGCGCATCACGGTTGGCCGGCGGACATACGCGGTGTCGATCAGGATCGGGAAGGCGGGGGCCTGGTGACGGAATTGCCGCTGGAGGATTTCACCACCGATCCGCCCGGCACGTGGGTGCGGCCGCCGCTGGAATTGGTGTTCAATGACAGGCAGGAGCGGGCGCTGGTGGAAGGCGGCCTGATGCCGCTTTCCGCATTGCCCTTTACCGGCGACGCGGCGTTTGTTGCCATGCGCACGTTGCAGACGCCGCAGCGTTTTACCGGCGCCAACGCGGAGGCGGCGAACGCGAACGCGCGGATTTCGGCGCAATTGCACGCCATGCTGTGCGTGAGCCGGTTCGCACACGTGATAAAATTGATGGGCCGGGACATGACCGGCTCATTCCTGACCCACGATGAAATCGAACGGCGGTTGCAAGGCTGGCTTAATCGCTATGTGAATGCGAGCACAAGCGCCGGCAGCGAGGCACGCGCCAAGGCGCCGTTGCTCGCCGGCCGCGTGCAGGTGCGCGAGCAGCCCGGCAAGCCCGGCTCCTTCGGCTGCACCGTGCATTTGCAACCACATTACCAATTGGAAGACGTCGCCGCGACGTTCCGTCTCACCACGGAACTAGCCGCGATGGGTCGCGCAGCCTAAAAAAATGGGGTCTGGGGCCTAAGGCCCCAGCGGGGTCCAGGGGCAGAGCCCCTGGCCTTTTTCCTTTGGGGGTAATAATGGCCGAATCAGCAGGTAGTTTATTCCGGGCCGGCAAGCTCACCGAGGCAGTAGCGGCCGCCAGCGCCGCGGTGAAAGCCGCGCCCGGTGATCTGGCGGCGCGTGTGCTGCTGGCGGAACTCTTGCTATTCGCAGGCAATATCGAGCGGGCGGATGTGATCCTGGATGCCGCCGCGGATATCGATCCGCAGGCGGCGATGGTGGTTGCGGAATTCCGCCAATTGCTGCGCGCCGAAACCGCACGGCGGCAATTGCGCCGTGATGGCCGCGTACCGGAATTCCTCGGTGAACCCACCCCCACCATGCAACTCGCACTCGCCGTGCAGGTGGCGGTGCGCGCCGGCGATTTCGCCGAGGCTGCCAAACAGGCGGCAGCACTCGAAGAAACCCGGCCGCGCGCCGCCGGCACGCATGACGGCACACCGTACGACGATTTCCGCGATGCCTGCGACCTGCATGTCGGTTTCTTCGAAGTGCTGACCACCACAGGCAAGTATTTCTGGGTGCCGACGGAGCAGGTGATCAGCGCCGAATTCCACAAGCCGGAACGACCGCGCGACCTCGCCTGGCGGCGCGTAACCATGTCGGTGCGCGAAGGCCCGGACGGCGTGGTGTATATTCCCGCGATCTATGGCAGCGACGTCCCCGACCTGGCGGACAAGCTGCGCCTGGGACGCGAAACCGATTGGCAGGAACAGGAAGGTTTTACCCGCGGCCTCGGCCAACGCGTCTTCCTCGTCGGCGACGACCCCGCGACGGTCATGGAGCTCGGCACGCTGGAGTTCGGCTCTTGATGGCGAGGAAGAAGGCCAGGGGGCTTTGCCCCCTGGACCCCCACTGGGGCCTGAGGCCCCAGACCCCCATCTGTTTTTGGTCGGAGAAAAAGGAGGGGCGCAACCGCGGCCCTCGCGACATCCGAGATGCGCCCCTCCTTTTTCTCCGACAAACTAGTCGGGGTCTGGGGCCCCCGGCCCCAGCGGGGGGTCCAGGGGGGCAGAGCCCCCCTGGCCTTCTTTTCCCGCCACCATGAGCGGATCCCGAGCCCGCCGCGCGCCGGCGCCGGTGCAGTTGCCGTTGCTGGATCGGTTGTTTGATGAGGCGCCGGAGCGGTCGCAGGATGTGGCGCGGGGCTCGGCCGAGACGATGGCGCACTTGCGGCAATCGGTTCGGCGCGATTTGGAAATGCTGATGAATGCGCGGCGGAGTTGGCACACGCCGCCGGCTTCGTTGCGGGAATTGGCGGTGTCGCCGATCACATTTGGCATACCGGATTGTGCGGCGGCGCGGTTTGCCGACAAGCGCGAGCGCGAGCAGCTTCGTTTGGAAATAGAAACGACGTTGCGCCGGTTCGAGCCGCGGTTCGCGCAGGTGCATGTCAGTTTGCTCGATCCGAAGGACACGCTGGACGGCACGCTGCATTTGCACATTGACGCCCTGCTGCATGCGGAGCCGGCGCCGGAGCCGGTGGCGTTCGATACGGTTGTGGAGGGTGAAGCCGGCTTGTCCGTGCGGGCGATCGATGTCTGACACGTTGCTGCCCTATTACAATCGCGAGCTGCATGCCGTGCGGCAATTGGCGGCGGATTTCGCGCGCGCCTATCCGAAAATTGCGGGACGACTGCGGCTTACCGAAGAGGCGGTGGATGATCCGCATGTGGCGCGGCTGCTGGAGGGCGCGGCGTTTCTGGCGGCGCGAGTACATCATCGGCTGGATGACGAATTCCCCGAACTGACGGATGCGCTGCTGGGAGTGTTGTATCCGCATTATCTGGCGCCGATGCCTTCGGCCGCGATCGTGCAGTTCGTAACGAAGCCGGATGCCAAGGTGCCGGCGCGGGTGAGAAAGGGCCTGGCGTTGCGCAGCGAGGAGGTGCGCGGCGAGCGGTGCGAGTACGTAACGAGTTGCGACGCGCTGGTTTGGCCGGTGGAAGTGGAGATCGTGCGGCTCTCCGGCTTGCCGCTGGCGGCGCCGCCGAACGCGCGGGCGGCGCAGGCGCGGGCGGTTTTGCGCGTCGCGCTGAAATGCATGTCGGCGGAGGCGAGTTTTTCCGAGCTTGGCCTTTCCAGCCTGCGATTTTTCCTGCGCGCGGCCACGAATGTGGCGTTGCCGCTCTATGAGCTGCTGTGCGCGCATGTGGTTTCCGTGGCGCTGGCCGATGGGATTTCCGATCAGGCGCCGGTGATTTTGGGTGCGGACTGCATCAGCGCCGGTGGGTTCACGGCGGAGGAAGCGCTGCTGCCTTGGCCGGCCCGGAGCTTTGCCGGGTTCCGTCTGCTGACCGAGTATTTTGCATTTCCTGAAAAATTCCGGTTCGTCGATATCGGCGGGCTGGAGGCGAAGACCATGCTTGGCGCGGGCAATCGGATGGAGATTTTTTTCTATCTCGATCGCGACGCGCCGGAACTGGAGCGGGCGATTTCCGTCGAATCGCTTACGCTGGGTTGCGTGCCGGTGGTCAATCTTTTTCCGCACGAATGCGATCCGGTGCCGCTCGATCATCGCAGCACCGAATACCGCGTGGAGCCGGCGGAACGGCGACCGGGCGGGCTGGAGGTGTGGAGCATTGAGCGCGTGCGCGAAACGACCGGAGATGGTACGTTCCGCGCCTGGGCGCCGTTCCACCGGCTGACCGAAGGCGCCGATGTCGGCGAGGCGCCCGGCGGCTTCTACCAGGTTTCGCGGCGTGCGAGCTCCACGTTGCCGGGCACGGATGTTTTTCTCGCCCCATTCGATCCGGAATTTGACGAACAGGCACCGGCAGATAGCGTGCTGTCGGTGAGCGCGCTGTGCCTCAACCGCGATCTGCCGGCGGAATTGCCGTTTGGTGGTGGGCATCCTTACATGAATTTGAAGGAGGGCATGGCGAGCATTACACGCGTTACGTGCATGACCGCGCCTACGCCTACTTTGCGTCCGCCGTTGCGGGCACGCGGGTTTTGGCCACTGGTGAGCCAGCTTTCGCTTGGGCATCTCTCCGTGGTGGGCGGCGAGGAGGGCGCGCACGCGCTGCGCGAAGTGCTGCGCCTGCATGATTTGCGTGACACCGAGGAAACACGGGCGGCAATTGCCGGGCTCGTTGCGGTGTCGGCGCGCGCCGGCACGGCGCGGTTGCCGCTGCCGCCCGGCGTCACGCGGTTG
>DATJOH010000558.1:0-2370 GCA_035507235.1 Acetobacteraceae bacterium | reverse complement strand
CCTCTATGAATCAACGATTCCGCGTCGTACAAGGGTTTTGAAAGGCGCTCTTAGCCCTGCGCGCCAATTGCACCGCGCGTGGCGTGAGCCGTTCGCCACGCCAGTATGGTTGGCTTGTTTTTCCTGCTTGATCCGACTACGTCACCTGGGAATGATTGTCCTTATAGCGAATTATGCAGATAATCGGGATAATCGAGCGCCGGGAGCCACGCAGATGAATGATAGAATCCTAGACTGCTCCGATATCGATCAATATCTCGGCAAGCCGATCGCGCCGGCGCGCATGAAGGAGCCGCTGCACAACAATGATTTCCGGCGCTGGGTGCAGGCAATGCATTATCCGAATCTGCTGCACTACGACCACGATTTTGCCGCGGAGAGCCGTTTCGGGCGATTGGTGGCGCCGCAATCCTTCGCCGTTTCCACCGACGACGGCCATGGTGCCGGCCCTGCCTGCGTCGGCCGAATTCCCGATTCGCATCTGATTTTCGGCGGCGACGAATGGTGGTTCTTCGGCCCGCGCATTTTCGGCGGCGATAACATCCGCAACGAAAAAATCCCGTTCGACTACGTGGTAAAGGAAACCAAGTTTGCCGGGCCGACCTGCTTCCAGCGCGGCGACAATCATTATTACAACGATAAGGGCGAGAAGATCGCCACGCAGCGCTCGACCTCGATCCGCTATCGCCGCGACCTCGCGGAGGAGATGGGCTCGCTGACGGCGACCGAGGATCCGGACTGGACCGACGCGCAGATCGCCGAACTGGAAAAGCAGAAATTCGACTATATCCAAACGTTGCATGATCTTGGCCACGGCAAGCGCTACTGGGACGATGTGCAGGTGGGCGACAAATTGCCGACGCGCGTATTCGGGCCGCATAGCGTGGCGAGCCTCACCACCGAATGGCGCGCCTATCTGTTCACCATCTGGGGCGGCACGCATCGCCCTGGTATCGACCTCGAGGCGCTCGGATTTACGCCGGATATGGCGGGGCACGAAAATGATCCCGTCATGGAAAGGATCAACCCGGAACTGACGGACGGCGCCTATTTCGGCCCGTCGCGTGGCCATCTGTTCCCGCGCTGGGCGCGCTATGTCGGCATGCCGCGCGCCTATGGCTACGGCGCCTCGATGGGCGCGTGGGTGATCGATTATTTCGCCGGCTGGGCCGGCGAATGGGGCCTGGTCGTGCATTGCAACGCGCTTTACCGCGGCCCAGCCTTCACCGGCGACGTTACAATCCTGAATGCCACCGTGATCGACAAGCTGGTCGATACCGAGGGACGATCAGTCGTACAAGTTGACTGCAAAATGACTAATCAGCTTGGCACGACGATGGCGACCGCGAAAGCAGAGATAGAATTACCGCGAAAGTAAGATCTTGAGGCGGCAGGCGCATGGTTAGGTGCGCCCGCCACTTCAGGCCGCCCCTCTAAAAGAGCAAAAGTTCTTTGCTTCTTTCTTTCAAAAAAGAAGTCTTCTTCCTACGCATGCCACCCCACTTGGCCGACTCGAAGCGACCTGCCAAAATGGGGAGTTGAGCAGTATGCGAGGGCCGGCCGCTTCATGTTGGACATTACCGAGGACGCCATACGCAAGGCCGTCACGGCGAATGCGTTCGCGGCGGCGGAGGCGTATGTGCGCGCCGGCCGCGTGCGGCGCGTGGAGGTGGATGAGGATATCGACCTGATTACCGCCAAGGTGCAGGGCACGCAGAAGAAACCGTACAGCCAGATGATCTGGCTCAATCGCGACAAGCGCGGCGGCTGGAAAGTGGATGGCGAATGCAGTTGTCCGGTGGGCTTCAACTGCAAGCACGTTGCCGCCGTGCTGCTGGCGCATGCGCGGACGGAGGCGACGCTGGAGGCCGTCGTGCCGGCGGGGTTGGCTGGCGGGGCATCCGCACCCCTGGTGATGCCGGGCCCGGCGCGGGTTGCAGGTCGCCCGCGGGCGCCCGCGTCGGGCCATGCCGAACTCGCATTGCCGGTGGTGCCGCATCTGGCGGAGCCGCTGGCCGCGTGGCTCAATGCGATTGCGGAAGATCTGACCGTGGAGCCGGATGCCTATCCGGAGAATGTTTCGAAACGGCTATTTTATGTCCTGGCGCCGGCGATGCCCAGCGGCCATCGCGCAGCGACATTGCAGGTGTCGCTCGCGGCGTCCGAGGTGCGGCGTGATGGCACGATCAATCCGCATTTCAATACCCCGCTTGTCACCTCATTACTGAATCAGACGCTGGCCACCAAATATGTGCGGCAGGCGGATCGTGCCGTACTGCGCCAGCTTTCGGTATTTGGGCTTGAGAAATCGGCGGGCGATCCGGAGGCGGTGCTGCGCGCCATGCTGGCGACCGGGCGCGCGCGGCTGGG
>DATJOH010000557.1:0-5772 GCA_035507235.1 Acetobacteraceae bacterium | reverse complement strand
CGGGTGGGGCCGTAGACGTTGTCGGCGGAAACGCCGGCGGTGGCGCGCTGGTAGGCGTGGCGGCTGGAGATGTCGGGGTGGGTGGCGTCGTAGAGGTGGCCACTGAGGCGGCTGAAATAATGGCGCTCATAGAGGATGGTGGGGCGGCCGAGATCGTCCCAGGCGGCGCGCTTGGTTTCGGTTTGCGCGACCGCCTGGATGGCAGCGGCCTGGCAGCCGAGGGTGGCAGCGGCGGCGGTGTAGTCGGCGGCGGTGAGGGCGTCGCCGGTGTGGTTCCAGCAGACCGGCGAGAAGATGGGGTTGGCGGGGTAGGGGATGAGGACGCGGGCGAGTTGTTTGACGGTGAAGCCACGGGGCGAAACGACGCCGTCGGGGTGGGCGAGGGCGGCGGCGGTCGCCTGGAATTGGAGGATGGCGCGGGTGGTCTCGGGGTCGAGGGTGCCGGTGACGGGGGGCGCGGCGAGCGGGGAGAGCCATCGCGCGTGACGGGCGAGCGCGGTTTGCACCCAGGCGACGTCGGTTTTGACGTTGGGCGCGCCGTTGCCGACGCCGGCTGTGATGTCGGTCACTGCTGCACCTCCGTGGCGGGAGCATAAGGGGGATGAGGCCGCCTGCCCATTCCCGTGCGCGCCTTGCGTGCGGGGTGGCGGGCGGATAGCCTGCGGGCGGCGGAACACGGCGGTTTCCGCGCTACCGCTGGCGACGGCCAATTTCGCGGAGATATTTGAGTCATGTCGGGTTCAGACAGCCCACATTTGCTGTCGCTGACCACGCCGTTGGGCGCGGGCGTGCTGCAGCCGATATCGTTCCAGGCGGATGAGGCGCTGAGCGCGCCGTTCGCGGTGGAGGTGGAGGCGGTTTCGGATCAGAGCAATATCGATCCGACCGGGATTCTGTATAAGCAGGTTTCGCTTTCGGTATATCGCACGACCGGCGGGACACGGATATTCAACGGCATGGTGCGGGCGTTTTCCGCCGCCGGATTGCCGCAGCGCGGAAAATATCTTTACCGACTCTCGATTGTGCCGAAGCTGTGGTTCATGGGGCAGACGAGCGACTGCCGGATTTTTCAGCAGCAGACGGTGGGGGATATTATCCAGACGGTGTGCGGGGAAGCCGGGCAGACGGTGCAGTTGAAGGTATTCGGTACGCAGTCGCCGCAGGAATATGTGACGCAGTATAACGAAACCGATTTGCATTTCCTGACGCGGTTGATGGAGCAGGCGGGGCTGTTCTATTATTTCACGCATTCATCGGGCGACCATGTGCTGGTTGTTACCGACCAGAATCAGGGGTTTCCGAGCGGTGCCAAGCCGGTGCTGGCGGTGGTGCATGAGGGGTCGAACCTCGATACGCTGTCCTATTGGCAGAAGCGGCCGCATACCGCGTGGGGCAGCACGAAACTGTTCGATTACGATCCGGCCAATCCGACGGTAGCGCCGGAGGGGACGACGCCCTCGACACTGGGGGTGGCGGGGGCGGGCACGCGCGATGTGGTGCAGTGGCCGGCGCTGACGACGAGTGCGGGGACGGCGACGGACCGCACGAAATTCATGATGGAGTCGGCGGAGGCATCGACCGCGCTGATCGATGTTGCGGGCAGTCATCATTTGATGATGCCGGGCGCCGGGTTCACGCTGTACCGCGATCCTTATACGAGTGCGAGCAACGTGGATCACACTGTGCATTCGGTGCGGCATCGCGGCACCGATGAGAGCTGGATTGCCGGCAGCGGCACGGGTTTTTACGAAAACAGCATGGTGGTGTTTCCGGCCGCGACCACGTGGCGGCAGGCGATTGCGACGCCGCGGCCGGTGATGGCGGGGGTGTTCGCGGCGATCGTGATCGGCGAAAGCGGCGAGGAAATCCATGCCGATAATCTGGGCCGCATCAAGGTGAGGATGATGTGGGATTACCGTAACGATACCGTTGCCGACAAAGCAGTGTGGGCGCGGATCATTCAGCCGTGGGCGGGCAATACGTGGGGCTGGCAGCATTTGCCCCGGGTGGGCAGCGAAGTGGCAGTGGCGTTCATGGATGGCGATCCGGACCGGCCGGTGGTGCTGGGCGGATTGTATAACGCGGACCAGGAGCCGGTGTTCGCCATACCGGGCGAGGAAACCAAGAGCGGGTGGCGCACGCGATCGACCAAGGGCGGCGGGACCAGCAATTTTTCCGAGTTCTCGGTGGACGACAAGATGGGCTCCGAGCTCATGTACGTGCATGCCGAAAAGGACATGACGACGGAAGTCGAGAACGACCAGAAGCTGGCGGTAACGGGTAACCGGACCGTGACGGTGGAGAAGGACCAGACGGCGACGATTACCGGTAACGATACGTTAACGGTGAAGAAGGATCGCAAAGGCACCATTCAAGGCAACGATACGCTGGAAGTGCAGAAGCAGCAGACGCTGACGATCGATCAGGGTCGAACCGCCACCGTAAAGCAGGGTGGCGATGCGCTGACCGTGCAGATGGGGGATCTGACCATCAAGGTTTCGATGGGCAGCGTCGCGATCGAGGCGATGCAGCAGATCGAAATGAAAGTCGGTGGCAATAGCGTGAAGATCGATCAGACGGGCGTTACGGTTACGGGCATCATGGTGAAGGTGGAAGGCCAGGCCATGACGACCGTGAAGGGCGCGATGACGCAGGTGAATGGGGACGGGATGCTGATGCTCAAGGGCGGCATCGCCATGGTGAATTGAGGCGGTCATGAGCGGAGTTGTCAGTGAAGCCCCGAAGCCGCTCGCGAAGCTGCGCGCTTTGCCGCTTGCGGAGGTGCTGGGGCGGGCGACACTGCCGGCGGCGGCGGTTGCGCTGGTGAAAGGTTGCGCTGACGTGCCAGCGGCGATCGAGACGTTGCGCAGCGCGGAAATGCTGGTGGAGGCGACGCGGTTAGCGGCGTTCGCGCTGCCGCGGCGCGAAGCGGTGTGGTGGGCGTGCATGTGTGCGCGCGCCGTGCCGAATGGCGACGCTTCCGAAGACGATATGAAAGCGCTGGCGGCCGCGGAGGAATGGGTGCGCAAGCAGACCGATGAGGTGCGGCGAACCGCGTTCGCGCATGCGCAAACCGCAGGGTTCGCCACGCCGGAAGCGTGGGCCGGCGTGGCGGCGTTCTGGAGCGGGGATTCGCTCTCGCCGCTGGGCCAACCGGCGGTGCCGCCGGGCGCCGCGCTGGCCGGCACGGCAACCGCCGGCGCCGTGGCCCTCGCCTCGGTGCGCAGCAAACCCGAACGTCGCCTGGGGCGTCTTGCGCGTTTCCTGGATAGCGCTGCCGATATTGCGA
Organism: Acetobacteraceae bacterium; assembly: GCA_035507235.1. GTDB lineage: Bacteria > Pseudomonadota > Alphaproteobacteria > Acetobacterales > Acetobacteraceae > CAJCIS01. The sequence continues at coordinate 2,483 of DATJOH010000557.1, read as the reverse complement.
ATGGCGGCGGCGGTCGGTTGGAGCCAGAAACGTAATGGCAAACAGACAAAAGTTTTTTGGTTCTTTTTTTCAAAAAAGAACAGAAGACTTCTTTCTTGAAAGAAAGAAGCAAAGAACTTTTGCCAGTTTGTTTCGGAGGTACGTGTAGTGGGTCAGCCGGCGGCGCGCATGGGGGATATGCATGTTTGCCCGATGGTGACCGTGCTGGTGCCGCATGTGGGTGGGGCGATTTCGCTGGGGTGCTTTACCGTGCTGATCGGCGGGCAGCCGGCGGCGCGGGCTACCGATCTTACGGTGTGCGTGGGGCCGCCGGGCATCATTGCCATGGGGTCGGTGACCACGCTGATCGGCGGGCTGCCGGCGGCACGTATGGGTGATCCCACGGCGCATGGCGGGACCATCGTGCTGGGCTGCTTCACTGTGCTAATCGGGTAGGCATGGTGCTTGCGCTTTCCGTGTTGCGGTGCCCGGACCACGCGGTTCCGGAAACGCGGCGGCTGACCGGCGGCGAATTGACGATCGGCCGCGACGCGGGGCGGTCGCAATGGGTGCTGCCCGATCCGTCGCAGCAGATTTCGCGGTTGCATTGTGTGGTGCGGTTCGATGGCACGGGCTGGCAGGTAGTGGACCGCAGCGCCAATGGCACGTTCCTGAACCAGGAAGCGACGGCGCTGGGACAGGACAAGGTGCGCACCCTGAAGGACGGCGATCGCATACGGGTCGGACCCTACGAAATCGAGGCTCGGCTGGAGGCGCCTTCCTACGCGGCGGCGCCCCCGCCGGAGCCGGCTTCGTTCGACTGGGGTGGGTCGCTGTTTCCGGAACATCCGGCGCCCGCGGCGGGTGACAGCGATCCGTTCGCGCCGTCGGGCGGTGGGGGGGCGCCGTTTGGCGAGTCCTCCATTTCCCTGCCGGCCGATTTGCTGGCGCCCGATCCGTTTGCGGTGACGCCCTCGGTGCCGCTCGGCACCACGCCCGATCATACGCCGCGTTTTACCGACGCGATGGTGCCGCCGCGGCCGCTGCTTTCCGACGATTGGGCGAAGGATTTTCAGTTCGAGGATCCGTTCGCGACACCGGCGCCGCCGGCCGCAGATGCATTCGCGTTCGAACCCGCGCCGTCGGTGCAGGAGGCGCCGCCTGTAGCGTCGTCGATCGTCGCCCCCGTGACGCCGACAATGGCACCGCCGCCGATTGCCGGACCATCGGTCGCCGCGCCGCCGGTCGCCGTGCCGCCGGTCGCCGTGCCGGCGGACGGCGGCTTGCTCGCGGCCTTTCTGGAAGGCGCCGGCATGGCGGATTTCACGCCCGCTGACGCCGCCGCCACGCTGCGCGAGGCCGGTGCCGCGTTCCGCGCCTTCGTCGCGGGCCTGCGCGAAGTGCTGATCGTGCGCGCCGAAGTGAAGGGCGCCATGGGCATCGACAAAACCATGATACGGGCGCGCGGCAATAATCCGCTGAAATTCGCCGCCGGCGACGATGACGCGCTGGCGGCGCTGTTCGGTGCGCGCCGCGGCACCATGCCGCCCGCCGCCGCGGTGGCCGAAGCGCTGCGCGATATACGCATGCACGAAACGGCCACCCTGCCCGCCATGCAGGCGGCGGTGCGCGCGCTGCTGGCCAGGCTCGACCCGGAGAAAATGCGCGCCGCGGCCGAGGGCGGCCTGCTGCCGGCGCAAAAGCGGGCGCGGGCGTTCGAATATTTTGAGGCCGAATTTAACCGCTTGACGGCGGCGCTGGGCGATGATTTCGATTCCGTGTTCGGCCGCCGCTTCGCCGAGGAGTACGACCGCATCGTCGCCGATCTGCGCGCCGGGGAGCCACCGCCATGAAACGCCGCGCCTTGCTGCTGATGCTGCCGTTGGCGCTGGCCACGTGCGGCGGCCCGAAACCGCCGCCGCCGGCCGTGCTTGACCTCACCATTATCGGTGGCGCCACGCAGAATCCGGAAACCGACGGCCATCCGGCGCCGGTTTCCATACGAATTTACCAACTCGGCGCCGCGGGCGGCTTCCAGCAGGCGGATATTTTCGCTTTGCTGCAGCGCGAAACGGCAACGCTCGGGCAGGATCTGCTCGGGGCCGAAACCCTTACCGTCACGCCAGGCCAGACGCTACACGTGCACCGGCAATTGAAACCAGGCACGCAATTCCTCGGCGCCGCCGTGCTGTTCCGCGATATCGATCACGCACAATGGCGCGGCCTGGCGCCCGTGGCCGCCAGCGGACCCACCGCGCTCACGCTGAAAACCGACAAACTTTCCATGACCCTGTCGCCGTGAGAGACTGCGGCATGGTGCTGGTCACGGTATGTCAGACCAGGGGGGCTCTGCCCCCCTGGACCCCCCGCTGGGGACTAGTCCCCAGACCCCATTTCTTTGTCGGGAGGCAAGGAGGGGGCCGCCCGTCGCGTGTCCACGGCCGCGTTGGCCCCCTCCTTGCCTCTCGACAAAAACAAACAGGTTTTAAGGACTTGTCCTTAGC
>DATJOH010000556.1:0-7374 GCA_035507235.1 Acetobacteraceae bacterium | reverse complement strand
CGAATTGCTGCTTGGATTCGTTAAGCCGGACGAGGGCCGCATTCTGCTGAACGGCGCCGATATCGCCGACATCGTTCCGGCGGCATTGAGCCAGCTTACCGCCTGGATCGGCCAGAAACCCACTCTGTTCGCCGGCTCCATTGTCGACAATATCCGCTTCGCGCGACCGGACGCGCCAAGCGCCGACGTGCAGGAAGCGGCGCGCCAGGCGCGCGTCACGGATTTCGCCGCATCGCTGCCGCAAGGCCTGGAAACGCGCATCGGCGAAGGCGGCTACGGCATTTCCGGCGGCCAGGCGCAGCGCGTGGCCATCGCCCGCGCCTTCCTGAAAAACGCCCCCCTGCTGCTGCTGGACGAACCGACAAGCCATCTCGACCCCGCAACAGAAGCCGAAGTGCTGGCGAGCCTCCGCCGCCTTGCCGTAGGCCGCACCGTCATCATGGCCACCCATTCCGCCGCCGCCCACGCCTTCGGCGGCCGAAGACTCGACCTCCGCGACGGCAAAGCGGCCCTCGCCAAAGGTGTCGCATGAAACTAGCAAAAGTTTTTTGGTTCTTTTTTTCAAAAAAGAACTTCTTTCTTGAAAGAAAGAAGCAAAGAACTTTTGCTCGTTTGCCATGAAACCTTTGTTGCGTATTCTTGTGCTTTGGCGGAGCCGGGCGGGGGGGTTGCTCGCGGGCGTCGGCGTTGCGCTGGCGGCGGTGGCGGCGGGGCTGGCGCTGATGGCGCTGGCGGGGACGAGTGTGGCGGCGGTGCTGGCGGGCACGGCGCTGACGGCGCCGATCTGGTTGCGCGTCGCGGGCCCGGCGCGGGTTATTCTGCGCTACCTGGAACGGCTGGTCAGCCATGGCGCGACGTTCCGGGCACTGGCCGATTTGCGCGTGTGGTTCTTTCGCGGCTTTGCGGCGCGCGCCGCCGGCGGCCTCGGATTTCGCCAGGCAGGTGACCTGCTGAGCCGGCTGGTCGCCGATATCGAGGCGCTGGACGGGCTTTATCTCCGCATCATTCTGCCGATGGCGGCAGCGATCTTTGTCGTTCCGGTCGCGTCGTTGCTGGCCGGACGTGCCTCGGTGTGGTCCGGCCTCGCGGTGTTCGTGCTGTTCGTAACCGTTGCGGTGCTGTTGCCATGGAAAGTGGCCGAGGATTCCGGACGCCTCGGCGTGGGGCTTGCGGAGGCAGCGGGCGGTTTGCGCGTCGCGGCGCTCGATACGTTGTCGGGATTGCGCGAAGTGCGCGCGTTCGGCGTCGAAGGCCGCATGCGGGAGATGATCACCGCGCGCGAAACGGTGCTGATCGAGCGCCAGCGCGCGGCGGCGACGCATGTCGCCTGGGCGAACGCGGCGGCGCTGCTATGCGGCCAGGCGGCGGTGCTGGCGGTGCTGGCCGCCGTGCAGGCGCCGCCGGTGCTGATGATTGCGTGCGTGTTCCTGATCATTGCGGCGTTCGAACCGATTTCGTTGCTGCCGCGTGCGGGTGTTGCCGCCGGCACCGCGGCAGCCGCCGCGACGCGCGTGCTGGACGTCGCGGAAGGCGAACCGCCATTGCCCGAACCCGCGCACCCGGCGCCGGCACCGCAGAATTTCTGGTTGCGCTTCGAGGATGTTCGCTTCCGCTGGACCGCCGATGGGCCGCTGGTGCTGAACGGCCTGACGCTCGATGTGCCACCAGGCGCCCATGTGGCGCTGCTGGGGCCCTCCGGCGCCGGCAAATCGACGCTTGCCGCTTTGGCGCTGAAAGTGGTGGCGCCGGAGGCGGGGCGGGTCACGCTCGGGCGCACCGACATCGCGGATTTAGCTGCAACCGATGTCCGCCACAAAATCGCGTGGCTGAGCCAGGCCACGCATATTTTCGATGATTCGATACGCGGCAATCTGCTGCTGGGCCGGCCGGAAGCGAGCAACGCCGATTTGTGGCGGGCGCTGGACGCGGCCGCGATCGGCGACTGGGTGCGCGCGTTGCCGGACCAGTTGGAGACCTGGCTCGGCGAAGGCGGCGCGCGCGTTTCCGGCGGCCAGGGGCGGCGCATTGCTTTGGCCCGGGCGCTGCTTTCCGCGGCACCGATTCTGATTCTGGATGAGCCGTGTGCGGGGCTGGATGCGGATACGGAACGGGCGTTTTTCGCCACGTTGAACAGCGCGGCGGAGGGGCGGAGCGTGCTGCTCATCGCGCATCGCCTGACGGGCGCGGAGAAGCTTGACCGGATCTGGCGGCTGTCGGGGGGCACTGCCATCGCGGCGGCGGCATGAGCAAACTGGCGCCCGGCTCTTTTGAACAGATGACGGGGGCCTGGGGGGGCGGCACGCCCCACCAGCGGGGTCCGGGGCAGCGCCCCGGCTTTTTCCCATGACCCCCGAACAGGTCCTCCACGACACCTTCGGTTTCCCCGCCTTCCGCGGCCTGCAGGCGGAAGCGGTGCATCACCTAGTCGATGGCGGCGACGCGCTGGTGCTGATGCCAACCGGCGGCGGCAAAAGCATCTGCTATCAGCTCCCGGCCATTTGCCGCGAGGGCACCGGGCTGGTCGTTTCGCCGCTGATTGCGCTCATGGACGACCAGGTGGCGGCGCTCAGGCAGCTCGGCATCAATGCGGGCGCGCTGCATTCGGAACTGGAGGCGGACGAGAATAACCGCGTTTCCAACCTGCTCGCCTCGGGAAAGCTCGACCTTCTCTATGTCTCGCCGGAGCGGCTATTGTCAGCCGGCACGCTGGAGCGGCTGCGGCGCACGAAGCTGGCCCTGGTCGCGATCGACGAGGCGCATTGCGTTTCGGCCTGGGGCCATGAATTCCGGCCGGAATATCGCGAATTGCGCCGCATTGCGCAGATTTTCCCGGGCGTGCCGCGCATCGCGCTCACCGCAACCGCCGATCCGCGCACCCGCGACGACATATTGGCCTCGCTCGACATGTCGGGCGCGCGGGTTTTCACTGCCAGTTTCCACCGGCCCAATCTGCATGTGGCGGCGCTGGCAAAGACGTCCGAATCGCAACAGATGCTGGATTTCCTCAAGCGCCACAAGAATGAGGCCGGCATCATTTATTGCGGCAGCCGCAACAAGACCGAGCGGACGGCGCAACGCTTGCAGGACAAGGGCATTACCGCGCTGGCCTTCCACGCCGGGCTTTCGCCCCTGGAAAAGCGTGCGGGCCTGCTGCGCTTTCGCGCCGGCGAGCCGGTTGTCGTGGTGGCGACCATCGCTTTCGGCATGGGCATAGACCGGCCGGATGTGCGGTTCGTTCTGCATCTGGACATGCCGGACAGTCCGGAAGCGTATTATCAGCAGATCGGCCGCGCCGGCCGTGACGGCGATCCGGCGCATGCCTTGTTGCTTTATGGCGGCGAGGACATGGCGCGGGCGCGCTACTGGCTCAGCCAATCCACCGCGCCGGAAGCGCAGCAACGCGTAATGCGGCAGCGGCTGGAAGCCATGATAGGTCTTGCCGAAATCACCTCCTGCCGCACGCGGTCGTTGCTGGCCTGTTTCGGCGAAAACATGGCGACGCCCTGCGGCCATTGCGATAATTGCCGCAGCCCGCGCGCGTTGTTCGACGGCACGGAGGCGGCACAGAAAGTGCTATCTGCCATTTACCGCACCGGCCAGATGTTTGGCATGCGGCACGTTGTCGATGTGCTGCGCGGCGAGAAGACGGATGCCGTGGAAAGAAACCGGCACGACAAATTGGCGCTGTTCGGCATCGGCAAGGAACAGACACAGGATTTCTGGCGCGGCGTGGTGCGGCAATTGATTGCCCGCGGCGCGCTCAGGGTGAAGAGCGGCGAGTATGCGAGCCTGGAACTCGTCTCGGACGAAGCGCGGCCGATTCTGCGCGGCGAGACGCAGGTAATGCTGGCGGAAGCGCCAAAGGCGTTGCCTGGCGAACCGCCCGTGCCCGCCTCCCGGGCGCGCGCCGGCAAGTCGCCGGAGCCGCCCCCAGGATCGGAGACTTTGTTCGAGTCGCTCCGCACATGGCGGATGGGTGTGGCAAAGGCGCAAGCGGTGCCGCCTTATGTAATTTTTCATGATTCTGTGTTGCGTGACATCGCGGCAGTATGTCCGGCGAGCACCGCGGAATTGGGGGAGATCAAGGGCGTGGGCGAGTCGAAGCTGCAGCGTTACGGCACCGCCCTCTTGCAGATTGTGCAAAAGCACGCGGTCGGCGCCTAGGTCCGCGCATGCGAGCCGCGAGCATAAAGAACGGGGTCTGGGGCCTAAGGCCCCAGCCGGGGGTCCAGGGGGGCAGAGCCCCCCTGGCCTTTCCTATCACGTGCATTTCCCTTTTCTGATACAAGCCTCCCGCCATGGCGGAAAAATTCGCACGCTGCACGAACAGGGACTATTGCTCGCTGGGCGCACGCGGCCTTGTCATGCGCCTGGCGGACGGCGAGCGGTTCTATTGTCCGGAGTGTGCGCGGGCGCTGACGCCAGCTCGACCCTGGCGAAGCGGGCCGTCCATTTCCTGGCCGGTCGCCGTGGTGGCGGCCGCGGGGGCGGTGCTGGGCGCGGGTCTTTGGCTGGCGCCGCGGCACGGATTGTCGCCAGCTGTATTGCCCAATCTCCCGCCGGCGCCGCGACGGGTCGCGCTGGCGCCGGATGAAGACGCGGTGGCCCTGGCGGTAGCCAGCCAGGGTCTGGTGCCGGTGCCGGCGGAGCTGTTGCGGCAGCACCATCACCGCATACGCGGCCCGCGGATATCGGTTGCGGACGCGGACGCGGGCGCGGATTTGCTGGATGGCGTCCCGCCGACGCCCGGCCTGCACGACCATGAGCCGCGGACCGGCCGCGGTGATTTGTCCTGGCGGCAGGCGCTGATCCTGGCGGCGCTGATGTCGCCCGACCAGCCCCCACCCCCGCCAACCTTGCCGGACCAGCCGCCGATCGCGCCGCCGGAGCCGGCCGCCACGCCGCGGCCGGCGGCTTCCAGCCCGCCCGGGCAGCCGCATGCGGACATTGCCAACCCCTGGGATATCGCCCTCGCGCGGCCGCCCGCGATGATTCGCCAGGTTGTGGCGCTTTCCGGCGCACCGCCCGCCTCGGATGCCGATCTGGCGGATTTGCAGGCGCTCCATCAGCCGGTCGCCCTGGCGCAGTTGGTGCGGTTGCGGCAGGCAACGGTTTCGGCGCCCCCGCCGGTTTTCGTCGCCTATCTGCCGCCGACGATCGCACCGCTGTATCCCGCCATCGAAATGCGGCTGCGCGCCGTGGTCCGCATCGCTTCCCTCGCCCGGCCGCCGCGCGTGGCGATGGAGGTGAAATCACCAGAAATCCCGAAGCCCGCCCCGGCGCAGCTTGCCGCATTGCCGCCCGCGCCAGCACCAGCCCCTTCGGATAACGCGAGCGACGCGGCCGACGCGCCGGCGCCGCGTCACCGCGTGGTTGTGCTGCCCACCGCCGTGAAATGGACGTACGGCCCGCTCAAGGACCTGCATTTGCCGGACGCCGCCAGCCAATCCATTTTCGTCCCCGCCACGGCAGTTTCGGGCCGGATAAAACCCGGCAAGCTGAAGGCCGATTGCGTCATCGAGACCAGCGGTCTGCCGTCGAATTGCCACCTGGTGGAAGCGGACAACGCAGCGTCCGTTTCGGATGCTCTGGTGGCCTGGCTCGGCAGCGGCTTCGTGCATTTCGCGCCGAAAGAACAGAACGGCAAACCCGTGCGGTCACGCCGCATCGTGGAACTGGACCTTCCCGGCACCGCAGTGCCCTGAAAGCCCTGAAAAACACGGCCGTCGTCGCGATAGCGCCACAACGTAGTCACGCACTCTTGAGCGGCACCAAGCAAGATACCACTTTGTCAAGCGAATGACCCCAGGCGCCGCCTATATAGGGACGCCATAATGGTCATGTCGCCTGAAAGGGACAGTCATGGATTTGGAGAAATTTACCGACCGCGCCAAGGGATTCCTGCAAGCGGCGGGCACCATCGCGATACGCGAATACCACCAGCGCGTCACCCCCGAGCATTTCCTCAAAGCGCTGCTGGATGACGAGGAAGGTGCTGCCGCCGGCCTGATACGCGCCGCCGGCGGTGATCCGCAGGCCGCGCGGACCGCCGTGGAGCAGGAACTTACGCGCATTCCCAAGGTGCAGGGCGGCGGCGCCGGCCAGCCGCAAATTACGCCGGAGTTGGTGCGCGTGCTCGATGCCGCGCAGCAGGGGGCGCAAAAGGCCGGCGACGAATATACCGCGCAGGACCGCCTGCTGCTGGCGCTCGCCGCCAGCGACACGCCGGCCGGCCGCGCGTTGCGCGGCGCGCGCGTGCAGCCTGCGTCGCTGGAAAAAGCCATCGAGGACATACGCAAGGGCCGCAAGGTCACCAGCCCGAACGCCGAAGCCAATTTCGATGCGCTGAAAAAATATGCGCGCGACATCACCGAACTCGCCCGCGCGCAAAAGCTCGACCCGGTGATCGGCCGCGACGAGGAAATCCGCCGCACCATCCAGGTGCTGGCGCGTCGCACGAAAAACAATCCGGTGCTGATCGGCGAACCGGGCGTCGGCAAAACCGCCATCGTGGACGGCCTCGCGCTCCGCATCGTCCGCGGCGACGTGCCGGAGGCGCTGAAGAACAAGCGCGTGCTGGCGTTGGACCTGGGCGCGCTGGTGGCGGGCGCCAAATATCGCGGCGAATTCGAGGAACGGCTGAAGGCGGTGCTGAAGGAAATCGAATCCGCCGAAGGCCAGGTGATCATGTTCATCGACGAAATGCATCAGTTGGTCGGCGCCGGCCGCGCCGATGGTGCGATGGACGCCTCCAACCTGCTGAAGCCGGAACTGGCACGCGGCGCGCTGCACTGCATCGGCGCCACCACGCTCGATGAATACCGCAAATATATCGAAAAAGATCCGGCGCTCGCCCGCCGTTTCCAGGCGATCTTCGTCGGCGAGCCGTCGGTCGAGGATACGATCAGCATCCTGCGCGGCATTAAGGAAAAATACGAACTGCATCACGGCGTGCGCATCGCCGACAATGCGCTCGTCGCGGCAGCCACCCTGTCCAATCGTTACATCACCGACCGTTTCCTGCCGGACAAGGCGATCGACCTGATGGACGAGGCCGCCAGTCGCCTGCGCATGCAAGTGGACAGCAAGCCGGAGGAGCTGGACGAACTCGACCGGCGCCTGATCCAGCTCAAGATCGAGCGCGAGGCCCTGAAGCGGGAAAGCGATCCCGCGTCACGTGAGCGACTGGAGCGGCTGGAACGCGAACTGGCCGACCTCGAGGAAAAATCCAATGCCATGACGGCCGCCTGGAAAGCGGAAACCGAACAGGTCGCCGACGCGCAGAAACTGAAGGAACGGCTCGACCAGGCCAAAAGCGACATGGAAGTCGCACAGCGCCGCGGCGACCTCCAAAAGGCGAGCGAGCTGCTGTAC
>DATJOH010000555.1:0-6420 GCA_035507235.1 Acetobacteraceae bacterium | reverse complement strand
CCGCTCGGTCGCCGCCGGGCGGGGGGTAAGAAAAAAGGAAGTATTTCTTTTTTGAAAAAAAGAAACAAAAAACTTTTTTCTGTTTAGGGGAGCGCTCCATGAATCGCGTTATTGTTGCGGTGGTCATCGGATTAATTTCGGCGCGGGCTTGGGCTGGTGATTGCGCGCAGGTGGATGCCACCATGACGGCCATGGCGACGACGCCGTATAGTTCGGTGGTTACCGGCACCGATCCTGAGGGTCATCCAATCGCCAGCCGCATGGTGCAAACCAGCACCCACAAATACGTGCAAACCCACGGCAAATGGATCGCCATGGCCATTTCGAGCAAGGATTTGCTCGACAACCTCAGCGAAGAACGAAAATCCGGCAAAATCACCTGCACCCGCGCCGGCAGCGGCGACGTCAATGGCCAGCCCGCCGCGATCTACCTGGTGCACATCGAAAGCGAGGACATAAAGAGCGCCAGCAAGGTTTGGATTTCAGCGCAAAACCTGGTGTTGAAGTCGGAAGATAGCGCTAACGGAATGAAAGGTTCCGTTATCTACGACTACACCCACACCGACCCGCCAAAGGATGCGACGCCCCTCGGCGCGCATTAATACAAACAGGCAAAGCAAGAAAGCAGCCCTTTTTCGAAAAAAAAGAACTCTTGTCTGTTACGGGCTGCACCGACTCCGTCCATGTGGCCCTCCGCTGCGAGCCAAAGTCAAAAGTTCTTTGCTTCTTTCTTTCAAGAAAGAAGAATCTTCCTTTCTGCCTAATCCTTTCACACTCAAGACAACCCGTGCGAACACGCCCTACCGCATCGCCACGGGAATAGGCGCACGCGCCGCGAATTGCACCGGCAACGCGCGGTAGGCAGCCAGCGATCGGCCGGTCGCGACAGGCGCGGCGGCGCCAGGCCTCGGCGCCAACCTGAAATCCTGGGTGAACCCCGCCGCCGATGGCAGCGCGCGGACCGAAGCCGGCGCTGCCATGGCGAGTGTCGCGGTCGCAGCCTGGCGTGGCGGTGCGGCGGGCGGTGGCGCCGCACCGGCGGCCGGCGCGCGGTCCGGCTCCGCCCACGTCTCCAGCACTTTCTCCGCATAGGCGGCGCCAATCCCCGGCGTCTGCGAGTGGTACGCCGCGGCGGCACGCGGCCAACTGCCGGTCTGCTGGTGCAGGGCCAGCAGCAGCCGGCCGGCATAGGCGGCGTTGCTTGCCGGATCGAACGCCTGTTCCAGGCTGGCGAAGGCCTCCGGGTGGTACATGATGTTCACCTGCAGGCAGCCGACATCCAGCGACTTGATGCCGGACGCCTGGAATTGCTGCACCGCGGCAATCGCCTCGGCCTTCGAGGCGTAGAAATGTCCCTCGCCGGCGGCGTTGACGGTCCATGGCCAGGGGGCAACCAGGCCGCTCGCCGGCAGGGCGCGGCCGGATTCCACCCGGCCAATGGCGTTCAGGAAAGCGTCGGGAATGCGTGTCGTCGCCTCGGTCGCCGCAATGGCGCTGCGACAGAGCAGGGCCGCTCCAGCGTTCACCGCCGGTTCGCTGGCAATAGCGCCGGCGGCCGGCAAACACGCCAAGGCAGTGGCGGCAACAGAAGCCCGGACCAAACTGGCAAGCATGGCAGGAGCTTACCGGCCGTCCCCTTGCCATCGGGTAAATCCATATCGCGCCGCCGATGCTGCACTGCAAAAAAACGCTTGCATCGAGCCGGACCCGGACCTAGATTGTGCATCGCAGCGTGCTTCGGCGCGCTGCTTCTTGGACGTTTCCTCCCTAAACTTGGCGGCACCCTCGGGTGCCGCCTTTTTTGTGCCGAGCCTGGCATCCGTTAATGATCACATAAAATTTTGGACGAATTGGCAGGTCGTGCGCTATTTTTAGTTGTCACCTGTAAAGATATGTGTCAGGTACGAGTCAGCGATCGCATCGGCCCAGCCGGACGCGAAGCGGCGTTCTTTAAACTTTTCACCGGAGGCACAGGCGGATGCGTTCTCTTATCAACTCCCTGCGCGGAATCATGCAGGACAAGCGCGGCGTCACCGCGTTGGAATACGGTATCATAGCGGGCGTTCTCGGCCTCGCGCTTATCACTATTTTCAAGAGCTTCGGCGGCACACTCAGCACGCTGTTCGCGCACATCGGCGGAAGCATCTGACGCCGTCGCCGGCGACGGCCGCTAACGCCTCGCCAACGGCTGCGCGGCGTCGGCAACCGCGGCAATCCAACCCGTCAACTGGGTCTGCACGCGGGCGAAACCGGCGCGGCGCATAAGCGTCGCCTCATCCATGTAAAGTCCGCGCGCCACCTCAATCTGCAACGCATGCAGCCCTTCGCGCGGCCGGCCGTAGTGGCGGGTGACAAACCCGCCGGCGTAGGGATCGTTTCTCGCCACCAGATACTGGCAATCCTTCAGATAGGCCTCGGCGGCCCTCACCAGCCCCGGGCCGCAGGCCGTGCCGTGCACGTCGCCCAGCACGATGTCCGGCGCAGGCCGACGTCCCGCAGTCGCGCCAGCCGGCATGGAATGGCAATCCACCAGCACGCACACGCCGAACCGCGCGCGCGTCTCATCGATCAAAGCCGTCAAGGCATCGTGATAGGGCTGCCAGTACTGCCGCACGCGGCGTTCCGCCTCGGCGAACCGCAGCCTGATGCCGTAAATCGCCTCACCATTCGCCACGACACGCGCAATGGTCCCAAGTCCGGCGCTGACGCGCGCGCTGCCTGAATTCACCCAGCTCGGCAGCGCATCCTCGAACATCCCGGGATCAAGCTCCCACTTTTCCCGGTTCACATCGCAAAAAGCGCGCGGAAAGGTCGCCGCGATCAGCGGCGCGCCAAGCGATGGCGCCGCGGCAAACAACTCATCCACGTAGCTGTCCTCGCTGCGCCGCAAGGTCTGCTCGTCCAGCCGGGCGGAGGCGATGAAATCGGCGCTGTAGCGGCGCCCCGAATGCGGCGAGGAAAACACCAGCGGCACGGTCTGCCGCGCCGGCGCGTGGATAACAAAAATATTGCCGTCGGCTTGTTCGGTTGCGGCGCCCGGCCAGGGGGCTCTGGGATCATCGCCCATACCCGCATGATAGAGGCGCGCCGGCGGCAAAGCGCAACGGACAAAACAGCAAAATGGCCGGCGGGGGGCACCGCCGGCCGGCCAAATCTAAGATGCGGCGCTGAAATGTCGGGAAAAAAACTGACGGGTCCGGCCGCGCAGGCCAAATGACCTCCGGACCCGTCAGATGTGCGGCCATGAGGCACCATGACCGCAACAGTTCCGCGCCCCGGAGCGGTAAGGGGGGACCTCAGGCACCCGCCCCGGTTTGCGTGCCGGAGATGTGCCGCGCCCCAGTTTTTATGTCCTGAAAACGCCGCTTAAACGTTCTGAATCAATCGTGTGTGCGCCGACGGCGCGGGTATTGCGCGCCCGTGGTGCCGCCTCGTGCACGCCGGTGGCGCCGGCATCGCCTCTCGGCGTAGGATGATCAAGCTGTTCGCCGCTTGGGGGCCCGTGTGAGCGAAGCCTGCGACATTGTGGAATTTGGCCCGTTCAGACTGGACACCGGCCGCCGTTCGCTCACCCGCGACGGCAAACCGGTGACGCTCAGCTCTCGTGCCTTCGACATTCTCGCCCTGCTCGTCGAACACCGCGACCGGGTAATGACCAAGGACGACATCATCACGCAGGTCTGGCGCGGCGTGGTGGTGGAGGAGAACAACCTGGCGGTGCAGGTATCGGCGCTGCGCCGCGCCCTCGGCGAGGCGGAACTCGGCACCCCGCTGATCCTGACCGTCCCTGGCCAGGGTTATCGCTTCGTCGGCCACGTCGATGCACCCGGCAGCCCGCAGGTCGAACCACCCGTGCCGCCGGCGCCGCCGCCGGAGCCGTCGCGTGATGCCGCGATGCCGCAACCCCCGGCGCCACCGCGCCGCTGGCCAATGCCGGCAGCCTTCGGCGTCGCACTCATCGCCATGCTGATCGCCGTCGCCGGCCTCTTCCTGCCCCTGCGCGTGGAGCGTCCACCGACGCCGCCGGGCGCGCCACGGCTTTCCATTGCCGTGCTGCCGTTCCGCGACCTCTCGGACGACCGGTGCTGCGCCTACCTCGCCGACGCGGTCAGCGACGATCTCACCACGGACCTCTCGCACATCCCCGGCAGTGTCGTGATCGCCCGCGAATCCTCCGACATGTATCGCAACAAGTCGCTGCCGACAGCGCAGATCGGCCACGCCCTCAACGTCCGCTATCTGCTGGAAGGATCATTGCGCGCCGTGGAAGGCCAGTTCTCCATCAATGCGCAGTTGATCGAGGCGGCCACCGGCGCCCACCTTTGGGCCGAACGCTTCACCGTGCCCCGCGCGCATCTGGGCGAAGCGCAGGACGACATCGTGCATCGGCTGGCGAGCGCCCTTGGCGTCACCCTCACCGATATCGAGGGCACGGCCGCGGCACGCGAGCGTGGCGGCAAATCGGATGCGCTCGATCTGTTCCTGCAGGCGCGCTCGATCCTCGATCATTCCGACACGTTGATTGCGATGACCGAGGCGCAGCATCTGCTCGAGCAAGCCGTGGCGAAGCAGCCGGATTTCGCGGATGCGCTGGCCGAACTCGCGTGGCTCCTGCCGCGCAAGGCGAGCATCGTCGATCCCGACGCCGACGCGGATATCGCCGAGGCACGGCGGGTCGTCACCGATGCGCTCCGTGTCGCGCCCAATGCGCCGCTGGCGCTGGCCGCCCGCGGCGCCCTGCTGACCTATGAGGATAAATGCGACGAGGCGCGGGCAAGCTACGATGCGGCGCTCGCCGTCGACCCGGACAATACGGCGGCGCGCATCGGTTCAACCGTGTGCCTGACCAAGCTCGGCGAGTTCGCCGCCGTCGTGAAAAACGTGCAGCAATTGCTGCGCAGCGACCCGGAAAATCCCAACAATAAAGTGCGCTACTACCAACTGGGCTTCGCCGAAATCATGCTCGACCAGCCGCAGGCGGCGCTCGACTCGCTCACCAAATCACTCGCCGGCGATGCCGAGCCCGTGCCGGGCGCGGAGGAGGGCGGGCGCCTGGAATGGAGCCACCTCATGCGCATCGCCGCCATGGCAATGAGCGGTGACGACACCGGCGCCAGGGCAGCCTATGAAAGGTTCAACCGGGTCTGGCCCTATCGTTCCGTCTGGCGTCTCGGCGCGAAATTCACCCGGCATCAGGTGGCGCTGCCCGCCTTCAAGAAAGTCGCCGACGCCATCGCGGCGGCCGGCATGCCGCGCGCCTTCGACGAGACAATCGATCTTGGCGTCGCGCCAACGACCCAGCTCCGCAACCACCCGCTCTACGCGCCGACGCCCGTTTCGATACCGTCCGCCGGCACCATCACCACGCGCGACCTGCGCGCCCGGCTTGCCGGCGGCGGCGCCATCCGCGTCGTCAATATGGGCGTTCAGGCGGTTCGCCTGCCCGGCACGTCGGCGTGCGACTTCGATCCGCAAACGCCAGCCGACCTCGCCGCGTGCGTGGCCATGCTCCGTGCCGGCAGCGGCCCGGTCGTTGTCATGGGCGCGAATCCCATGGACTGGCAGGGCTATGACGGCGCACTGGCCCTGGCGAATTCGGGTGTGACCGGCGTGCTCTGGTTCCGCGGCGGCGCCGAAGCGTGGGCCCTGGCGGGCGGGCCCTATCAGGACGGCCGGCTGCAATAACGTCACTTGCGCGGGCGCCTCGGATCGTTGACGATACCGTCGCGCAGGTCGGCTGGCAGCCTGAGATCGTTGCGGCACCCTGCCGCACGGCACGCTGCTCATGAGGAGATAGCACACATGCCACAAAGCAATGGCGGCGGACCCAGCGGCCCCTACGGCAATTCCGTACCACCCCCGCCGCCCCCGCCGGCACCCACCCCCGGCACCGCCACCTACCCGCCGGACCTCGCGCTTGAGGACACAACACCCGCCCAGCGCAAGGCGATCGGCCTGACGCAACTGGCGTTCGCCCGCGACGTAAGCGCGCTGGCGGCTGCTTCCTACAGCGAAATGTTACGGATTCTTGGACACCATAACACGGCAGCGGAATAAACGCCGGCGAGGGCGAAAGGAAGGGTTCTTTTTTGAAAAAAAGAACCAAAAAACTTTTATCTTAGTTGCAGCCTATTCATACCAGGGCGACGCGTGCCTCGTCTCGATCGTGGAGGATCAGATATGGATAATGCGAGGACGGCCGCCGCAATCGCCGTTGCGGCTGGCGCGGTATTTTGCGCAGGTGCGCAAGCCCGGACATTGGCGGGTCCGAGCGGGGAGCTCTTGAGGACGCTGCATGTATTTGCCGGCGGAACCGATGGCGCAACGCCGGATTCCTATCTCACCTACGAGGGTGGCACTCTCTACGGCGAGACACAGAACGGTGGCAGTGCGAACCTGGGTACCGTGTTCGCTATCGAC
>DATJOH010000554.1:0-3067 GCA_035507235.1 Acetobacteraceae bacterium | reverse complement strand
CGGCATGCGGCGCTGGCGAAGCTTACGTCCAATTTCTCCATCCTGGATACGGACGATCAGGTGCGCCTGCTGAAGCAGGTGATGGAGGCGGCGCGGGTGGACCAGAAGCGCTGGCCGCCGCCGGTGCTGATGGGCATTATTCAGCGTTTCAAGGATCGCGGCCAGACGCCCGATCGCGTGCTGCCGGCGGAGGAAGCGGAATTTGCCGATGGCCGGGTGCGCACGCTTTATGAGGGCTACCAGGCGCGCCTGGCGGAGCTGAACGCGGTGGATTTCGGCGATCTGCTGCTGCACATGACGGAGATTTTCCGCAACCATCACGATGTGCTGGCGCAATATCACCGCATGTTCCGCTATTTGCTGGTGGACGAATACCAGGACACCAATGTGGTGCAGTATTTGTGGCTGCGGCTGCTGGCGCAGCAATCGAAGAATATCTGCTGCGTCGGCGACGACGATCAGAGCATTTATTCCTGGCGCGGCGCGGAGGTGGAAAACATCTTGCGTTTTGAGAAGGATTTTCCCGGCGCGAAAATCGTGCGGCTGGAGCAGAATTACCGCAGCACGGCGCCGATCCTGGCCGCCGCCTCCGGCCTGATTGCGCATAATGCGGGGCGGCTCGGCAAAACCTTGCGGCCGGGCGGCAAGGATCGTGGCGGCGAGGCGGTGCAACTGGTCAGCCTGTGGGATTCCGACGAGGAAGCGCGCATGGTTGGCGAGCGTATCGAACGCCTGCGCGCCGACGATCATCACGCGCTCAGCGAAATGGCGGTTTTGGTGCGCGCCGGGCACCAGACGCGGGCGTTCGAGGAGCGGATGATTACGCTCGGCATTCCGTATCGCGTTGTCGGCGGCCTGCGGTTTTACGAGCGGGCGGAAATTCGCGACGCCGTGGCGTATGCGCGCGTGCTGGTGCAGCCGGCCGACGATCTGGCGTTCGAGCGTATCGTGAATGTGCCGAAACGCGGCGTCGGCGACGTGGCGCTGCGCACCATGCACGAGGCGGCACGGGCACAGAATATTCCGCTGTCGGAGGCGGCCGCCGGGCTGGCGCGCGCCGGCGGGCTGAAGGGAAGGCCGCGCGAGGCGATGCTGGAACTGGCGGCCGGGCTGGAACGCTGGCGGGCGATGCTGGAGGGCGAGGGGCATGTCGTTACCATGGCGACCTTGCTCGATGAAAGCGGCTATACCGGCATGTGGAAGGCGGACAAATCGCCGGAAGCGCCGGGGCGGCTCGACAATTTGAAGGAATTCGTGCGGGCGCTGAATGATTTCGCGAATTTGCAGGGGTTTCTGGAACATGTGTCGCTCGTCATGGAGAATGACGAGGAGGCGGGCAATGATCGGGTCAATCTGATGACCCTGCATGCGGCGAAGGGTTTGGAGTTCGATACGGTTTTTTTGCCGGGCTGGGAGGAAGGGCTGTTTCCCAGCCAGCGCTCGCTCGATGAAGGCGGCAACAAGGCGCTGGAGGAGGAGCGGAGGCTCGCCTATGTCGGCCTGACGCGGGCGCGGCGGCGCGCCATTGTCAGCCATGCGGCGCACCGGCGCATCTATGCCAATTGGCAAAGCAGCATACCGAGCCGCTTTATCGAGGAATTGCCGGAGGCGCATGTGGCGCGCACCGGATCGATCGCGCTGCAGCGGGAAAATAGGCTGATGGCACCTAGTGTTTTCGCGGGTGGGCCGCTGATGGCGCGGCGCGCGCGGGTTGCTGAGCCCTGGGAACAGGCGGGCCGGCCGGCGCGGCCCGATGCCATTGCCGTGGGTCAGCGGGTGTTTCACCAGAAATTCGGCTATGGCCGGGTGACGGCGACCGATGACGACAGGCTGGATATCGATTTCGAAAAGGCCGGGCAGAAACGGGTGCTTGATCGTTTCGTGGAAAAGGCATGAGGAGCGGCGCGCGGCTGGAAACCGTTGCCGTGACGATTCCCGCCGCGGCGGTTCCCGCGTACGAGGCGGCATTCGAGGCGAACTGCACGGCGGTCGGGATATTCATTGCCGATGAGAAAGCGGGCCTGTGGCGCGTGGAAGGGGTGAGGCCGGTTGGCGAGTCAGGTTCGCTCAAGGCGAGCATTGCGCTGGCGGAACTGGCTTCCGGCATTGCCGCGCCGCTGCACCGGCAGGATACCGAAGCCGATGGCTGGCTGGCCCGGGTCTATGAGGGGTTTCCGGAACAGTCGATCGGCGATCGTTTCGCCATACGCGGCACGCACATTAAGGTGCCACCGGCGCCCGGCCGGATCACGCTGTGGCTGGATGCAGGGCTTGCCTTCGGGAGCGGTGAACATGGTTCCACGCGCGGTTGCCTGCGCGCGCTGGAACGCGTGGCGCATCGCAAGCCGCGCCGCATCCTGGATATGGGGTGCGGCAGCGGCATTCTGGCCATGGCGGCGGCGCGGCTGCTGCACCGCCAGGTGCTCGCCGTGGATATCGATCCGTTCTCGACACGGGTTGCCCGGCAGAATGCGCGCCTCAACGGGATTTCACCGCTGCTGCGGGTGCGGCTCGGCAATGGCTATCAGGCGGCGGCGGTACGTGGCGGCGCGCAATTCGATTTGATATTCGCCAATATCCTGGCGCGCCCGCTCTGCCGCATGGCAGGGCAGCTCGCGCTGCATCTGGCGCCGGGTGGCACCGCCATCCTCGCCGGGCTGCTGGCGGGCCAGGCGCGGGCGGTGCTGGCGGCGCATCGGCGGCACGGGCTGGTGCTCGATGGCGTGCTACGGGAAGCTGCCTGGACGACGCTCATTTTGAAAAAGCGCTGAGGAGGCAAGTTAAATCGAAACTTGATAGAGAGTGACGCACGGGAGACGCAAGGAAGTATTTCTTTTTTGAAAAAAAGAAACAAAAAACTTTTGACTTTGGCGCGCAGCAGCGGGCCTAAATGGATAAATCCGTTCCGACCGTAACAGAAAAAAGTTTTTTGGTTCTTTTTTTCAAAAAAGAACTGCTTTCTTGGCCCTTCACTTCTTTTGGCGGTGCGTCGTTCTCAATACGGCTTGGTATAAGGCTAAAGCAAACGCCTTAATCCTGGCAAAACGGATCGTACAGCATGAAATGG
>DATJOH010000553.1:0-4828 GCA_035507235.1 Acetobacteraceae bacterium | reverse complement strand
TTTGCCCAAGCGGAGGCTTTGGCATTCGGCAAGACGGCGCAGGAATTGCGGGATGAAGGCTCACCCGCGTTTCAGACGCCGTTCCGCGTCACCGAAGGCAACCGGCCAAGCAACACGATACTCGCGGGCGCGCTGACGCCGTACAGCCTGGGCACGCTGGTTGCCCTCTATGAGCACAGTGTTTTCACGCAAGGCGTCATCTGGGGCATCGATTCGTTCGATCAATGGGGCGTGGAGCTCGGAAAAGTGTTGGCGCAGCGCATCATTCCTGAATTGACGAGCGACACACCCCCGACATTGCGGCACGACAGCTCGACAAACACGCTTATCAACCGATTCCGCCAGCGGCGTGCGTGACGGCACCGCAAGACTTCGATACGAGGATGGTGATTATGGCTAATCAAATGATGGCGACGCAGATTTCCACCAAAGTCGGCTTCCTCGCCGCGCTGGACCAGAGCGGCGGGTCAACGCCTGGCGCACTGCGCAGTTACGGCATTCCGGATAGTGCTTATTCCAGCGAAGCGGAGATGTTCGCGCTCATGCACGCCATGCGCGTCCGCATCATAACCGCGCCCGCGTTCACCGGCGCCAAAATCATCGCCGCCATCTTGTTCGAGCGCACCATGGACGGCGAGGCGCAGGATATTCCCGTGCCCACCTTCCTATGGGAGAAGCGCGGCGTTATACCTTTCGTGAAGGTCGACAAGGGCCTTGAAGAGGCGAAAGACGGCGTCAGGCTGATGCGGCCGATACCGGACCTGGATGTTCTGCTGACCCGGGCTGTGAAGCTCGGGGTGTACGGGACAAAGATGCGATCGGTTATCGATCTCGCCTCAAAGACAGGCATCGAAGCCATCGTCGCGCAGCAATTCGAAATAGCTGCGGCCATTGCACGACATGACCTGATGCCGATCATCGAACCGGAGGTATCGATAAAAAGCCCCGACAAGGCCGGCGCGGAAGCTCTCCTGCTGAGCGCGCTGCGCCGCCATCTCGATGCGCTATCGGACACAAGGCGCGTCATGCTGAAATTGACGATCCCGGATGTTCCCGACCTCTACAAGCCACTCATCGAGCACCCGCGCGTTGCCAGGGTGGTGGCACTTTCCGGTGGATATACGCGTGAAGACGCCTGTCGGCGGCTATCGGCCAATCACGGCCTGATCGCGAGCTTCTCACGCGCATTGGTGGATGGGCTGAAGCAGTCTATGAGCGACAGCGAATTCGATGCCGCGCTCGGCGCCGCCATCGATGAAATCTACCGCGCTTCTACGGTCAAGGTTGGCTGAACGGAAGGCGCGATCTCGCACCCGACGGCGCTGCCCGCACGGTATTTACCCGGGCGACAATCCCAGCAACACCGAATCGCCAGCCAGGAGCGAAGTCATCAGGCTGCGCTCGCGTGTCGTTACAGTTTCCACAAACGACGCCACATCGCCCAGGCATTGCAGCGCCGCCAATCCACGTGCGAGGAAATCCTGCAGGTCGCCGACACCGGCCACTCTTGCCGGACCGCGCATGAGTGCAAGGGCGGTGGCGGCATACCGGTTAGCGGCAAGCCGCTGCAGCGCATAGGCCAAAACGCCGATCAGGTCGATTTGCCGCGCGCGCTCCGCGCCTCGCCCGACACGTCGATACGCGGCGGCATAGCCCTCCGCCGTCAGGGTGTGTACTCCGCCACCGAGTGCATCCATCATGGCCGCATCGAGTGTTTCCGTGAGGGCGTCCAGCTTCCAGGCGTCCGCCAAGATCTCGAGACCGGCTTGCGGCAGAACACGGATTGCAATCGGCATCACGCGCTCAGCCTGTTCGTAGCGCGAAATATTCCCATCGGGACCGTAAAGATCCGTCAGAAAAAAGCTGGCGGCCTTCGCATAGCGCGGGCTGGCGAGGAGATCAGCGTGGGTTTTCGCCAGCCGCGCCGCCTGCCAGCGCCGCAGATCGTGACGCGCGGCGGCCGCTTCGCCTGTGGAATATTGCCGTCTGACGTCCGCCGCCGCAGCAATGTCCGCGAGCATCCCATCGACCAGCGCGCTATGCGACAAGGCGGCCTGCCGTAAAGTGGCGTTTACGGGGACAGCAGCGGCGCGTTATGGTAGGAAGCATTATTCGGTTGAAAGAACAGCAGAAATGCCGCGCGCCGAGAAGATGGCCGCCGTTGATACGACCTGGCTGCGGATGGACCAGCCTACCAACCGCATGGTCATCGTGGGCGTGCTGCTGCTTGGCGGCCCAGTCGATCTCGACCGCGTGGAACGCCAGGTTGGGGAAAGGCTCCTCCGCTACCCTCGGTTTCGCCAATATGTAGAGCAATCTTCCGGCGGTCCCTGGTGGTGCGAGGATCCGCATTTCGATCTCGCCCGCCATATCAAGCGCACCCGCCTCCCCTCGCCCGGCGGCAAGGCGCAGTTGGAGGCGTTTGTTGCGGACCTGGTCAGCATTCCGCTCGATAGTGCGCATCCGCTCTGGCAGTTCCATCTGGTGGAGGATTACGAAGGCGGCGCGGCCCTGGTGACGCGCATCCATCATGCCATTGCCGACGGCATTGCCCTGATCGGCGTGCTGCTGACCCTCACCGACGACGGACCATCTCCGGTGCAAACGCCGCACCGGAACGATGCCGGCTTGCGGGCCGTGGTCGAACCATTGCTCGATGCCATCGAACAGGGTGCGAGGATTACTGGATCGCTTCTGAATGCCGCCAGCAGCCCAACCCGATTGCTCGGTCTCGCTCGTGAGGGCTCCGGCATTGCCACGGAGCTCGCCTGGCTTCTCGCCATGCCCACCGACAGCCAGACACGCTTCAAAGGCGCGCTTTCCGGTGACAAGCGCGTGGCGTGGAGTGAGGCACTGAGTCTCAAGGATGTAAAGGCGATCGGCCATGCCTTGCACTGCTCGGTCAACGATGTGCTGTTGGCCTCCGTTGCGGGCGCGCTGCGGGCCTATCTTCTGTCCAAGGGCGATGACGCCGATGGCGTCGAAGTGCGCGCGTTGATACCGGTAAATATGCGGCCGGCCGATGCGTTGAGCGGCGCGTTGGGCAATCATTTCGGTGTGCTGGGACTGAGCCTGCCCGTGGGCGAAGCCGATGGCCTCGCGCGGGTTCGCGAAGTGCGCCGCCGCATGGATGAGCTCAAGACCAGCAAGGAAGCCGCGACGACGCTCGGCCTGATGGCGGGTCTCGGCTACGCGCCGCGCGTGGTGCAGGATCAGTTGTTCGACCTGCTGCTCAGCCGCGCCAGTGCCGTGATGACCAATGTCCCCGGCCCGCAATGGGAAATGCGCATAGCGGATGCGCCAATCAGGCAAGCGATTTTCTGGGTGCCGCAAGCGGGGCCGGTCGGCATGGGCGTGTCGATCCTGACCTATAATGGCCAGGTGCAGTTCGGGCTGATCACCGATGCCGCTCTGGTACCGGACCCTCAGCACATCGTTGACCGGTTCGGCGCAGAATTCGAAAAACTGCTGCTGCATGTGTTGATGTCGCCGTGGGATGGTCAGCCGGCAACAAGCTCGGATTTCGCCAACTCCACATCCAGCCGCTCCATCGCGTCTTCCGGCACGGATGCCGCGGCCTCGGCATAAAGGCGCCGCGCGTCCTTGAGCCGCGCGCGGCCGTACAGCATGGCCAACGCGTTGGCGTATTCGATGCGCGCAATCGCCGAATTTGGCAGCAGACGCAGCGCGGTTTCGAAATGTTGCAGCGCGGCGTCGCGCTTTGCGCCGTAAGTCAGCCCCGCCATCGTGGCGCCGACCTTGGCTACGATTTCCGCATGGTAGGCGCCGAAGGCGATATGCGCCTCGGCGTGTGTTGCCGCCAACGCAAGGGTCTGTTCAAGGCTACGCCGCACGCGGCTGGCCAATCCCTGCGCCAACGCTTTTGCCACCGAAATACCCTGGCTGTAGCGACCCAGCGCCTGCGCGTGCAAATACCAGGCGTTCGGCAAGTCCGGTGCTGCCACCTGCAACGCCTCTGCCCGGTTGATCACATCCTGGAACAGGATGAGCTTGCGTGCGGCGTCCGTCTCCAGATATGTCGCATAGACATTGGTGGCTTTATTGGCCACGTTCGCGCCGAGATGGCCTAGCGCGACGCCCTGTGCCATCGCCTCGCCGAAAGCGCCGCAATGATAGGCGCGCCATGAATCCTGCAACATGGTCGCAGCCCTCGGCAAACCGCACGCGGGTGCGAGTTTCTCGTGCCTGCGCGCAAGCGCCGCGACCGCGGCGGCATCGGGAAATGGCTCGCAATCACCCTTATGCAGGCGCCCCCACGCGTCACGCAACGCGGTGCCGGGACGCACATAGGGTGCCTGATCATACGGAAATGGTTTCAACGTCCGTTTTGCCATGGCTCGCGCATGCCTCCCTGTCGCGCTCCAGAACGCCGGCGAGACGATGCAAAGCCGCATCCAAATCCCCCAATGTATCGGCAAGCCCCGCAGTCGGCGGTGCCGGCGCCACCAGGCAACGGCTTTGATCCTCAAGCACCGCCCGATTGATTGTCACGCCGTGCCGTGCCAGCACCGGCGCCAGTTCATCATACCGACGCAACAATTGTCGCCGCGTATATTGATAGGCGTGCTCGCACAGGCCGCGCCGGTCCGCGTAGCTGAACACGTTTACAAAAAACATGTCCGGATCGTCCTGCGCCGGCTCGAATAGCAATATATCGGCATTTGGATATTCGGTCGCATAGCGCGCCATCGCGACTTGCATACGCGAATGGATGATGGCCCGGAATGTTTGCGAGAGCACGAGCGGCAGGCCAAAATCCACCAGCTTGGGTACACGAATGCCGCCGCGCGCCGCAAGCGCGGCGTTG
>DATJOH010000552.1:0-2018 GCA_035507235.1 Acetobacteraceae bacterium | reverse complement strand
GCAGGGTTGCACCCATGGTCCAGAACCACGACAGGCCCAGCAGCGATAGCCAAATGGGCCGGATCGCTGCGGCGTGGCGCAGCACGCCTGCGGTATCGGCCAACAGGTTGGGCGACAGGCGCAGGCTGGGATCGGCGGCGGGAACCGCTGGCAGGAACAACGCAGCGGCGAGACCGATCAGGGACAGCGCGACGCCGGTGGCACTGACGACGGCCGCGCCGTTGGAGAGCAACATCAATGCGCCGCCGGCGACGGTGCCGATGACGATGGCAAGGAAGGTGGTGGCCTCAATCACGCCGTTGCCGGCAACCAGTTCGTCCTCGTGGAGATGTTCCGGGAGGATTCCGTATTTCACCGGCCCAAACAGCGTCGCCTGCACGCCGAGCAAGAACAGTACGGCCAGCAGGCCGGAGACGCTGGCGGTGAGAAAGGCGGCGGCAGCGCCGAGCATCAGCAGAAGTTCGAGGCACTTGTAGGCCACGATCACGCGCGGTTTCGGGAAGCGGTCGGCCAGTTTGCCCGAAGTTGCGGACAGCAGGATGTAGGGCGCGATGAACAATGCACCGGCGAGCGCCGAAAGCCCGGCGCCGCCGATTCCGAGGCGGAATAACGCCAGCACCAGCATGGCGTTTTTCACCAGATTGTCGTTCAGCGCGCCGCAGGATTGGGTGACGGCGAGGGGCCACAGACGGCGCGTTTTCAGCAGGGCGAGGGGTGATGGGGGCACGGGTCGGCTTTCGAGAGAAGGTCAGGTCGGGGCGGGGCGATAGATTCCCCCCTTGCGAAAGAGGGTCACGGGGAGGGCGTGCACAGTCGTAATTTCGGATGTGTCCGCACCCCTCCCCCCAGCCCCCTCCCACAAGGGGAGGGGGAGCGACATTTTTCGCTCAAACGGACACGGGCGCGACGCCGGGCCGCACCGTCAGGGCCTCGCGCGCGGCGGTCGCGAATGCATCGGCTTCCGGCAGCACGACCGATGCGGAACGTACGCGGTGTGTCGTGGGATCGGTTCCGGGTGGCGGCGTGCCTTCGGCGGCCAGCGCCTGCGCCGCACGCAGCAGGCGGCGGCGGGCCATGATGATGCCGTTATCGGTGCTCACCAGATTCTCGCGCGCACGGTTGACGATCGGCCCCATGCTTTCCTGCAACGACGCATCCTGCATGGCGATACCGCTTACGCCGCTATAGGTCATTCCGGCTTTCTGTGCCGCGCGATCGACCAGATAGTCGTTGTCGCGATTGGCTTCGGGAATGAACGTGCCGGGGGCGTAACGCACATGGATGCCCTTGCCGTCGCGCATCGCCTGGCGCTCGGTGTCGGTCAGGGCGCGCGTGGGATGGTAATCGAAGCTCCAGGCCCAGCAGTTTTCATCATCGATGGGAATCCAGAAATGCCCGTGCACCGGGTGGTTGCCGCGCGGCGGGATCATGGTGAAGGACGGCATGCACCAGGGCGTGATGCGCCAGTAGTACGTGCCTTGCTCGGCGCGGCGCCGCGCGCCGATGAACAATCCGGCCACATGCTCCGCGGTTTCGAAGCGCACCATCTGGTCGCCCATGTTGTAGTCGTTGCCGCGCGATCCCTGCATCAGCGGATCGGACCGCAGCGCGTCGCGATGCAGGAAGGAGACGTGGCTGGAGTCGATGCCGCCTTCCAGCGCCTGCAGCCAGTTGCTGTATTGCAGCCGCTTGGAGGTGAAGGACTGCGCCGGAGGCACACAGGCGAATTCGAATTCGGGCAGGCCGGGCTGGTGTTCCGGCGGGCCCATATAGGTCCATAGCACGCCGCCCTTCTCCACCAATGGATAGGCCCGCATCTTGATGCGGGCGCGGAAGCCATTGGAGTCCGGCTCCGACGGCAGGTCCACGCACTGGCCGGTCACGTCGTATTTCCAGCCGTGATAGGCGCAGCGGATGCCGCATTCTTCATTGCGGCCGAACCACAGCGAGACGCGGCGATGGGCGCAGAATTCTTCCAACAAGCCATAGCGGCCAAGCGTGTCGCGGAATGCGATCAG
>DATJOH010000551.1:0-2920 GCA_035507235.1 Acetobacteraceae bacterium | reverse complement strand
GCGTCGGCAAGGTTTGCCTCCACCGCCATTATCAGTGCGGCCACTTCTTCGGCATGGAGCGGCGCGCCGCTCTCCTCATCGGCCCGTACGACCTGCTGGCGACCGGCCACGAACCGCGTCTTGCAGATGGTCGGCCGGTGCGCCGTATCGACCAGTGCCGGCACGATGCGGCCCTGACCGGCGAGGATCCGGCGCAGGCGGGCGCCGGTTTCGTCCACGCCCACCAGCCCCACCAGCACCGCGCGGCCGCCGAGGCTCGCGATATTGCTGGCGACATTGCCGGCGCCCCCCGGCATTTCCCGGGTTTCGCGCAGGCGAATGACCGGCACCGGGGCTTCCGGCGAAATCCGGTCGATGTCGCCGTGCAGAAAACGGTCGAGCATGACGTCGCCGACCACGAGGACGGTGAGGCGCGAAAAATCCATGGCGGGCGGCTTATGCGGGCTGGCAACGGTTTAGGCCAGCCCTGCCCGGGTGGGGCGGAAGGGAGAACAGGGAAGAAAGGACTTCTTTTCTGAAGAAAAGAAGCAAAAGACTTTTATCAATTTCATCCGGCAGCGAGGCCAAATCGGCGGATGCGGTGCTGCCCGAAACGGATAAAAGTCTTTTTGCTTCTTTTTCTTCAGAAAAAGAAGAATCTTTATGCCGCCTGACGATAGCGCTCGGCCGCGTGGCCGGAGAAATTGGGCAGCATGGCGACGCGCGCCGCATCGTAGGTGTGCCACTGGGTTTCGTCCGGCAGGGGCGGGATGGTGATGGACTCGCGGCGGTCAAAGCCGGCGAGGGCGGCGTCCACCAGCTCTTCGACATCCATCACGTTCGGGATAGCATCGACATTGCGCCCGGAACGTTCCCAGATTTCGGTGCGCGTTGCCGCGGGCAGGACCGCCTGCACATAAATACCCTGCGGTCCGAGTTCCACCTGCATGGATTGCGAAAGCGCGATGACGAACGCCTTGGTGGCGCCATAGACGCCGAGCTGCAATTCGGGCGCGAGGCCGACAACCGAAGCGATATTGATGATATTGCCGGATTTGCGTGCGAGGAACGCGGGGATCACGGCGCCGGCTAGGCGGGTCAGCGCCGTAACGTTCACGTCGATCAGCCGTTGCCACGCCTCAAGATCGGCGTGGGCCAGGGTGCCATGTGCCGCGATGCCGGCATTATTCACCAAAAGATCTATCGTCGGATCGTTCTTTAGCCGTGCCTCGACCTTGGCGCGTTGCGCGGCATCGGCGAGATCCGCCGGCAGCACCTCCACCGTGACGCCGGTTTGCTCGCGAAGGCGCGCGGCGCGTTCCTCGAGCCGCGCGGCGTCGCGGGCGACAAGGGCCAGATTGTAGCCGCGGCGGGCGAGGCGGTCGGCATAGACGGCGCCGATGCCGGTGGAGGCGCCGGTGACCAGGGCGGTTTTGCGGGCGTCGGACATGGTGGATTCCTTTTCGACGGGATAAAACAGGTATATGCCACTATTTCGGCGGGCGGCTGGCGATATCAAGGGTGGCGGTTGGGGATTTTACGCGGCGGCGAAGCGGCGGACGAAGTCGTCGGAGGCGAGGTGGCTCATCACGGCGCGCAGTTCGACGGCGCGCTGTTTGCCGAAGGCGGATTCGAACCTGGTTTGGGCGGTGCGCCATAATTGCGTGGTTTGGGCGAGTTTTTCCTGGCCGGCCTCGGTGAGCGTGACGCGCTTGGCGCGCCGGTCCGCTTCGTCCGGGGTCAGCGCCACCAGGCCGGCTTCCTGCAAGGGTTTCAGCGTGTGGCCGAGTGCCGAGAGATCCATGGCGAGCGATGCAGCCAGTTCGCGGAGCGTTGCGTTGTTCAGCGTATCGATTTGGTACAGCATGCCGTGCTGCGTGGCGCGCAGGCCGCTGGGCGCCATGATGTCATCGTAAAGCTGCCCGAGGCGTCGCGTGGCCTGCCGCAGGGCGGCGTTGTTGCAGGGGCTGAGAGGGGCGATTTCCCGCTTTGCCAACGGTGCCTCCTTTTGGGGCGAGGCGCCTCATGTGAGCGGCGCGTGGGCTTGGATCAAGGCATATGCCAGCTTTGGATCGCACGGAGCTGGCCGACGAGCAGTTATTTCGTTTGCGCAACAATTGGAACAAGGCGGGAGCGCCGGCGCCGGGACCCGCGGTGGCGAAATTCCAGGGGCGCGCGTGGCCTGCATCGCTGCCGATTTTGGAAGGTCAGGAAGGGACGGGGATACTGCCTGCGAGAGATTCGAAGACGGGGTCGCGGGCGAGTTTGCGGAGCAGCGAGGGCTCCAGACGGATGCCGGCGGCGGCGCAGACGCGGCGGAAGAGGTCGGGGATCGCGATTGGCTGAGACGCCGCCGCGGCCAGGGCAGATTCGAGATGTTCCAGGCCCTGGCGCAGAAGTCTTTGACCCTGGGGGTGATTGCGGGTGACGGTGCGCAGCGCCTGGCGGACCGGTTCGGCGGCGGACTGGTTACCGCAGGATTTTTCGGGGGCGGGGGAGTCAGGGCGAGGCTCGGCGCGAAGGCGGGCCGGGGCGAGCGGCAGGCCGGCGAGAAGACGGGATTCCTTGGTGATGCAATCCAGCACGACGCGGGCGGCGCGGGTGAACAGGGTTCCGGGATCGGGCTGCTTGCGCGATCTGGCGGCTTCGGGGTTTAGCGCTGACGCGCTGGTGAGTGCCTCATATTGCTCGACGGCGCGGCGGGCCATGCGCATGGCACAGGCAGCGAGATCCGCGAGCATTTGGATAGGGTCCGCGGTGTCTTCGATGTCGGGCAGGGCGCAGGCGGCAATGGCGGTCATTGAGGTTAGCTTCCCGGGGCTTGGCCTATGAGGTATGGGAACATAATAGGAACAACGCCGGCAGGTGTCAAGGAATTTTTTCCAGCGGTGGGACGTTGGAGGCGGGTTGGCGCCGCGCGGATGTAGGGGGGCGTCGCTTG
>DATJOH010000550.1:0-3048 GCA_035507235.1 Acetobacteraceae bacterium | reverse complement strand
CTGGTCATAGGCCGTGAACGTAGCCCCGCCCGTTTCCGCCAACACCTTGGTGATCGCGGCCGTCAAAGACGTCTTGCCATGATCCACATGACCAATCGTCCCGATATTGCAGTGCGGCTTGTTACGTTCAAACTTTGCTTTCGCCATAACCTAAACTTCCTTCGTCTCTCTTCATTTGCCGTATCAGCCGGCACGCATAAACCTTGGAGCGGGTGAAGGGAATCGAACCCTCGTCATCAGCTTGGAAGGCTGTTGCTCTACCATTGAGCTACACCCGCCCTATTCGACTTCCTTCTCTCTCACGTGCGTCAGCGGCGATGGTGGAGGGGGTTGGATTCGAACCAACGTAGGCGTAGCCAACGGATTTACAGTCCGTCCCCTTTAGCCACTCGGGCACCCCTCCATTTTTTCCAACTGGTACAAGGGCTAGACCCAATCACCTGCCGGCGCGCGAACGTCGCCCGTAAAAGACCGGACGAGCGAAAATAATGCCTCCAAAAGTTGGCTGCGGACCGCGCGTTATTGGTCAATCGGCCTTGGGTGTCAAGGGCATAAGCCACGCAAAAAAGGCGGTTTTCCGCCTTTTTACCTGCATGGCTGGCGTCCCTGCCTTGTTCCGGCAGTACACATCTATATTAAGGCCGCATGCGTCCCCACAAAACCCCGCAAAAAGACCGCCGTCCCAAGTCCTCTCACGCCCACGCCTCCCAGCGCCAAAATCGCCCGCCCCGGCCTGAAACAGGCCGGGAAAAGCCGGAAAACTGGATTTATGGCCTTCACGCGGTGGAGGCGGCCCTGGCCAACCCCCACCGAAAACTCCATCGTGCCGTGTTGACCGCCCGTGCCGCCGAGGCCTTGGGTTCCAAACTCACCGGGCGGGTCCGGGTTGAACCGGCGGATGCCGAAGCCATCGGGCGACTGCTCCCCCCAGGGGCAGTTCATCAGGGAGCGGCGCTGGCCTGCGACCCCCTCTCTCCTCGCGATCTGGATGACGTCCTGGCGGAACCCGCCAGGCAAGGCCGGCGCATCGTCGTTGTGCTGGACCAGCTGTCTGATCCCCACAATGTGGGGGCGATTCTCAGAACTGCTGCCGCCTTCGCCGTCACGGCCGTGGTGGTGCAAGACCGCCACGCCCCGCCCCAATCGGGCGCCTTGGCCAAGGCCGCATCGGGCGCGATGGAGACCGTGCCTTATGTGGAAGTGGTGAACATCGCGCGCGCGCTCGACAAATTGGGCGAAGCGGGCTTCTGGCGCGTCGCTTTGGCCGGCGATGGGCAAGAGACGCTGGCGAATGCGACAAGCCAAGGCGATATCGCATTGGTGCTGGGTTCCGAAGGCGAAGGCATTCGCCGCCTGGTGCGCGAGCATTGCGACACCGCCGCAACCATTCCCATCGACAAGGCGATGGAGAGTTTGAACGTGTCCAATGCCGCGGCGATCGCCCTCTACGAAATGAGGCGTGCCTGAAGGCCTCTTGTCCTCGTGATATTTAGACGAATATAACGATCCCTCGCCGGCGCGAATCCGTAAAGAGCAGCGCGCGTCGATTTTGAGGGGACCGTCATGTTCACGAATTCCAACAACGCATCGCGCCTGCTTCTGGGCGCCAGCGCCGCCACGCTGAGCCTGGCCTTGGGCGCACCCGCGATGGCGCAAACCGCGCTGCCGCCGGTGCAGGTCACGGGCTCGCAGGCGGGAAGCTACGCCGCACCATCGTCCGATCTGGTGAAGCTGCAGGAGCCGCTGCTTGATACGCCCATCACGGTCACCACCATCACCCAGCAGCTGATGTCAGATCGGGGCGACACGAATCTGAACGATGCCCTGCGCAACGCACCCGGCGTCACCCTGGCATCGAACGAATCCAGCTTCATGGGCAATGTGCCATACATCCGGGGATTTTCCGCGCGCACCGACATGTTCCTGGACGGCATGCGCGACATCGGCATGTATTACCGCGACCCTTTCGACATGAGCCAGGTCGAAGTGCTGGAAGGGCCGGACTCCATCCTGTTCGGACGCGGCTCGACCGGCGGCGTGATCGAACAGGACAGCAAGACACCCCAGTTGGAGCAATTCGCCGACGCCAGCCTAAGCGGCGGCACCAATTCGCTTCTGCGGGCAACGGGTGATGCGAATTTTCTCATCGACGGTTTGGGTACGCCGGCGGCGGTGCGCGTCAATGCCATGGCCGACACCAACAAGATGGCGGACCGGGATATCGCGCAATACAACCGCTATGGCCTGGCGCCCAGCCTGGCACTGGGGCTGGGAACGCCGACGCGCCTGACCGTCAGCTATTTTTATCAGAGCGATGACGACACACCCGATTTCGGCATTCCATGGTATTTCGGCAAGCCGGCACCGGTGCCGCGCAACAATTACTACGGCTTCCGCAGCGACCGGGAGAGGACCGGCGCCAATATCGGCACCATCGAGCTGGACCACGACTTTTTTGATTGGCTGACAGTGGACGCCCAAAGCCGCTATGCCGCCTATGGGCGCTCTGAAAGCGTGGCCAAGCCGGGCCTGGCGGCGAACGTCACGACCTCGACCCCGCTCGGCTCGGCCGGCGTCGCGCTCAACCACTTCCAGCTGCAGAGCGTCGAGACGCAATTCCAGAACCAGGTGAACGGGCTGGCGAAATTCGCCACCGGCATTATCCAGCATGATGTGATGGTGGGCGGCGAATATGATTTCGAAACGTCCGACCCGCGCTATTACACAGACACCGGGCTGACCAACACGCTGCTCAACCCCAACGAGAACCAGACTTTCGCCCCCACCCTCACCTATCAGCGGGTGAATATTCACACCACCACCAACACCGAAGGCGCTTATTTCACCGACACGATGAAGTGGCACGACCAGTGGCAACTGATCCTGGGCGCCCGCGTCGATCGCTTTTCGGTGCATTTCACCGATCAGGCCTTTGGCTCACCGCCAGCGATCGTCAACGTTGTAGCCAAGACGAACGTCAAGAACCGCGAGGACACCCTGCCCAGCTGGCACGGCGCCTTGATCTATAAGCCCAAAGAGAACGGCACG
>DATJOH010000549.1:0-3050 GCA_035507235.1 Acetobacteraceae bacterium | reverse complement strand
GGGCTTTCGCAGCTCGTGGCGCTGCGCAGCAAATTGCCATCCACGCCGATCATCGTGCTGTCCTCCATTTCGGACCCGGAGACAGTGCAGCAATGCATTACCTGCGGCGCCGCCGGGTTCGTGCCGAAATCCTCGTCGAAGGAAGTCATCGCCGTCGCGCTGCGCACGGTGTTCGACGGCGGTGTCTATATTCCGGAATCGGTCAGCCCGAGCACCGAAGTGGCGCCGCTGCAGCCGGTGATACGCCGCCATGCCGGTGACGACCAGGATACCGGGCCGCTCACCGGCCGCCAGGTGGCGGTGCTGGAGCTGGTGGCAAGCGGCAAGAGCAACAAGCAAATCGCCTGGGAACTCTCGATCAGCGAAACCACGGTGAAGGCGCACATGACCGCCATCCTGCGCAAACTTGGCGTTACCAGCCGCGCCCAGGCGATCGTGCTGTTCCAGCGCCAGTTGCTGCCGCCCAGCCTGCCGAACTAGCCGGCGTTTTTCGACGCTGGCCACCGTATGGCTGGCGAGTCGGCCTTGCCTCACTCCGCGCGGCGGTTCGGTGTCGGCGGATTGATTTCGGCGGATGGCGGCAAATTTGCTGCGCCGCACAAGGGGTTTGGCGTGGGCTCCTGTTGCAATCGCGCACCACATACGTAAGTCGCACCGGATCGTGCCATCTGCGACGCAGCGTCATGTTGCGTCGCAGCAACTTCCTATTTGGCGAGAAACCTTGCAGTATTACTCTGGTTTATAGACTCTAATGTCTATAAAATAGCGCCTATTCTTTTAATTGAGGCGATCTGGCTTGCCCTACCTAGACCAAAGTAGGGCGTGAATCGATGGCGGAATCGTTCGGCTTGCATATCCGCCACGCCCCGTCATGGCGCTGACTGTTGCGCCCTTCGTTGGGCCGAAAGTAGGATTTCCATACGGCGCCGGACAACTCCAAACACGGCGCACGGACACGCGTCCGGATGGGGGAAATATGTTTAAGACACGCACGGTTCTGCTGGCGGCCACGTCGGCACTCGTTCTGGCCGCATCCCATGCGCGCGCCGACGAATACACGGATTTGCTGGATATCCTGAAAGCGAAGGGAAGTCTTTCGCAGTCGGAATATCGGTCGCTGATGGCGAAGCACATGCACAACATGCGCCATCATCGCGGCCTCGGCGAAATGGCGCCGAGCGAGGAAGAAACCGGCGCCAGCACCGCCGCCGCGCAGGCCGCCGCTTCGGCCGCCGCCGCGCAGGCCGCGGCGCGCCAGATGCAGGACGAAATGAGCAAGACCGAGGCCATGATGGCGGCCCCGGATATCGTTCATGCCATGCCCTACAAGCCCGGTGCCGGCGTGACGCTGAAGGTCGGCGACGTCGACCTCAACATTTCCGGCATCGTGAACGCCTTCTATACCTTCTCCGACGGCGGTTCGAACAACACGCACAGCGCTGTCGCCGGCGGCCTGACGGAAGCGACCGGCTTCGACTCCTCCTCGGTGCGTAACGGCCTGCTGCCTGGCGCGCTGATCATCTCCGCCGCAACGCAGCAGGACGGCATCGACCTCACCGCCGTGTTCGGCATGTATCCTGGCATCAACAACAGTGCCGTCGGATCCCTCAATGCCAACAACGGCGGTAACGCGACCGCCCTCGGCACTACCGGCATCGACTTCCGCAAAACCTACCTCACCGCCGGCACGCCGACCTTCGGCACCATCAAGCTCGGCCGCGATATCGGCCTGTTCGGCCAGGATGCCATTCTGAACGACCAGACCCTGCTCGGCGTGGGTGCCTCGGGCGGCAACGCCGATCCGGGCAACACTTCGCTCGGCCGCATCGGCTACGGTTATATCTACACCGACTGGCTACCGCAGATTACCTATATCTCGCCGAAATTCGCCGGGTTGCAGGGTAGCCTCGGCATCATGACGCCGTTCAACGGTGAGCCGCTGTTCACCGGGTATAACGATCCCACCAATCCTTACGGCGGCGGCCTGTCCGGCGAATCGCCGCAGCATAGCTCGCCGATGTTCCAGGGTCGCCTGACCTATGATTACAAGAGCGACTTGTTCAGCGCACATGTGTGGGCGGGCTTCGTCGACCAGCAGCTGGACGATATTTCCCATTATAACCCGCTGGTCGGCACGATCACCACGCACAGCAAGGATGGGTTCGCCGGCGAAGGCGGCGCGGTCGTGACGGTCGGGCCGGTAGCCGTTACCGGCTACTACTACAAGGGCAGCGGCGTCGGCACCACCGGCCTGTTCCTCGACAGCATCGGCGCCAATGGCGAAACCCGCGACTCGGAAGGTGGCTATATCCAAGGCGCCGTGAGCGTAACGCCGAAGGTGAAAGTCATCGGCAGCTACGGCGAAAGCTCGCTCTACGAGGCGTCCGGCGAGCAGGCCTACTGGACCGCGCTCGGGGAGCCGGGTGCATTGGCGACATTAGTTAGCCGCAACGAAAGCGAAACAGGCGGCGTCTATTATGCCGTCACCCCGTGGCTCACCGCGCTCGGCGAATATACCCACGCGGAAAGTCACTCGCATGGTCCGTACAACTCCCGCGCCAACTCGGTCTCGGTGGGCGCTATCCTGTTCTACTGAGCTTATTCCACGGAGACTGCGAAAGGGGCCGGTGCGAACCGGCCCTTTTCCTATGCGTGGCTCTGAAAAAATAGCAGCCATGAGCCACCGACGGCCTCGGAATATGCAAAAGCTTTTTGTTTCTTTTTTCAAAAAGGCAACTGCCCAGGTGGGGCAACCATTTGAAAAGAAAGGAAGGCAAGCAGTTCTTCTTTGAAAAAGAACCAAAAAACTTTTCTCCGTTTCGGGCAGCACAGAATCCGCCGATTTGAACTCGCTGTTGGACGCAACTGATAAAAGTCTTTTGCTTCTTTTCTTCAGAAAAGAAGTTCTTTCCTGCCTGTTCTGCCTTTCTCCCAACCTGGGCAGTTACCAAAAAAGCAGCCTTCTTCCTTGATTCAGCCTCAAACCATCCCGCGCAGCCGCGGCAATAAGCGGCGGATCTGGCGGACGGCGTGAAAACGCGACAGCCCCG
>DATJOH010000548.1:0-9923 GCA_035507235.1 Acetobacteraceae bacterium | reverse complement strand
CGTCGGCATCGATCTGACTGAAGCGACCCGCATCGCCGCCCTCGCCGTCTCCGTATGCGCCAGCCAGACCGGTCTGCCGGTCGCCACCGCCGAGGAACTGCTCGCCGCCCTCACGCCGGCCGGTCAGGCGCGGCGGAAAATCATGCCGCCGCAAGCCGCCGCCGCCCAGATCGCCCATTGGCGCCAGGCCGGGCTGCGCACCGGCCTGGTGATCGGCGAGCACCGCACGTCCCTGGCATCGCTCCGCCGCGCCTGCGACCGGCTGGTGCTCGCGCTGGAGGCACCGGAAGAAGCCGCCCTCGCCGCCGCCGCCGCGCTGCCCGCCATCGATCTGGTCAGCTTCTTCCCGGTCGGCACCCGCCGCGACACGCTCACGACGCTACGCCCCGACCTGCTGCTCGAGCCCGAAGCCGGCGAAGCACTGACCGCGCTCGTGGAAAGCTGGGGCGGCGCTGTTCTCTCGTTATGAGGCTCATGTTGAACCTGGCGGCGCCTAAGAAAAACAAAGTGGGTGCGCCGGGGCACCCCTGAGGTGCCGACCGGCCCAGGATGGTTTTTGGTTCTTTTTAAAAAGGTAACTGCCTGGGCAGGGCAACCCTTTGAAAAAGAAGTAGTTCTTTTTTGAAAAAAAGAACGAAAAAACTTTTACCCGTTACGGGCAGCACAGTGGCCGCCGGTTTGGCCTGGCTGGTGAAAGCCACTGACAAAAGTCTTTTGCTTCTTTTCTTCAGAAAAGAAGTCCTTTCCTGCCTTTTTTCCTTATCGCCCGCCCCGGGCAGTCGCCAATCCTCGATGGGACGCCAAGCGATCGCGCGTCGCGCCGGCGGTTGCCGGTTTGTTAGTTCCCAGAGCCGCCTGGAAGCTGGTAACTGGCGAACCGACAACTGATCCAAGAGATTTTCATGTCCTTCACCCTGCGCGCCGCTCTGCTGGCCGGCCTTGCCCTCGGCGCCATGCCGGCCCATGCCGCCGACCCGGCTTTCACGCCCGCGCAACGCGCGGACATTATCAGCATCGTGCGCGACGCGCTGAAATCCGATCCCTCCATTCTGCGCGACGCCGTCAAGGCATTGCAGGCGGATGACGACGCCAAGGAGGCGGCGGCAACGCAGGCGGCGCTCACCACCCATCACGACCAGATCTTCGCCAACAAGGCCGACGCCATCGCCGGCAACGCCAACGGCGACGTCACGGTCGTGGAATTCTACGATCCGCGCTGCCCCTACTGCCGCCGCATGCTGCCCGGCATCGACACCATGCTGCAAAAAGACAAAGGTGTGCGCCTGGTGTTCAAGGAAATACCGGTGCTCGGTCCGGCCAGCACATTGGAAGCCCGGGCGATCGTCGCGGCGCAGAAACAAGGCGGCTACGCGAAAATGCAGACCGCGCTGATGACCAACCCGGCACAGCCGACCACCGATATGATAAGCGACACCGCGAAATCGATCGGACTCAATGCCACGAAACTCGCCGCCGACATGAAGTCCGATGAAACAACAAAGCGCATCGGCGCCAATCTCGACCTGGCACACGCGCTCAACATTACCGGCACGCCCACCTTCATCGTCGGCGAGCAGGTCATTCCGGGCATGGTGGACGTCTCGCAACTGCAAAGCGCCATTGGCGACGCCCGCAAGCACGCGGCGAATTAGCAAAGCGCTCTACTGTAGGATCTCTTTTTTCGTAACTGCCTAGGTAGGGCGAAAAGGAGAACAGGCAAGAAAGGACTTCTTTTCTGAAGAAAAGAAGCAAAAGACCTTTGTCAGTTGCGTCCACCAGCCAGTCCAAATCGGTGGATTCGGATGCCAGCCGCGGCGGATAAAGTTTTCTGGTTCTTTTTTGAAAAAAGAACTGCTTGCCTTCCTTCCTTTTCAAATGCTTGTTCTACCTGGGCAGTTACCTTTTTTCAAAAGAGAAGACGCTTCCTGTGTCTTTACATACGCCGCGCCTACCGTGCTCATGGTCCGCGCGGCAGCAGCAACGGCCGGCCGTGCGCGCCCTCGTCCAAAACCATATCCCGGCTGGTTTCCGGCTGGCCGCCAAGGTCGCGGTAGGCCGAATTGCTGTAGGGCGGCGGTAGCGGCGCCCAGACGAGCACCTTCTGTCCGAATACGGTGAATGACGGCGTCGGATAGGGTGGCGCCTCTGTCCGTGCGTGCAGCCGCACAGCGGCGGCAGTGGCCGATTGTCGCGTGATGACGCCTTGCAGGGTTTGTTCCGGCGTCTTGGCGGGCTGATCGGTGGCGGCATACGCCAAGCCGCACATCAGACCTGCCGGCAGGATGATTGCCCACACTGGAATGCGCATCGGACTCTCCATTCGTTCCGATGCAAAGCAAGTTGGTGCGTCCGGACGCACCGCGCAACGCCATATAGTCAATTTTATACCGACGGCGCGTGTGCCCGACAGGTAAGAAGAAGCAGTTCTTTTTTTGAAAAAAAGAACCAAAAAACGTTTACCCGTTTCGGTCAGCATCCGAATCACCGATTTGGACTGGCTGTTGGACGCAACTGACAAAAGTCTTTTGCTTCTTTTCTTCAGAAAAGAAGTTTTCTTCCTTCAAGCACGCTCACTGATCGCAATCGCCGCGCGGCATCCCGCTTTAATGAGCGTCCGCAGCAGCGGATAGAATACCGCCCGCTCCGCGTCGTGCGCCAGCCCGATATCCCGGTGCTCAACCTCCTCGGCGCGGAAATTTTCGATGGTCTCGCGCAGCGCGCCTTCCGCGGCCGGCAGCGCGGCCGTTTGGGCGCTGTAATGTTCGTCGATTGCCTCCTCGACCGCGACGGTGCAGGCCATGGCGGCGCGTTCGCCGAGCGCCGCGGTGACGGCGCCGAGCGCGTAGCCGGCGACGTGCCAGAAAGGCAGCAGCGCCGTGGGACGCACGCGGCGCTCCGCGATGAGGGCGGAAAATTTATCCAGATGCGCCTGTTCCTGCGCTGCCATGTGGCGCAGCACGTCGCCCTTCGGGCCGTTGCCCAACACGGCAAGCTGGCCGGCGTAGATGCGCTTGGCGCCATATTCGCCCGCGTGATCCACGCGTATCATGCGCTCGATGCGCGCGGCCTCGCTCGGGTCGCCTGGCAGCTTCATGCGGATCTCCGCGTTGCGGCGCGCGTCCCCACGGCAAGCCCGGCGGCCACGAAGAGCGCGTAGATAAAATTCATTTGCGTCATCGTCACCGGCACGCCGGGGAGGAGGTAATCGGGATCCTCGCAGGATTTGCTTGGGGTGTCCGGCATGCGGGCCAGGCGCTCGGCGGGCGTAAGGCCGCGCAAATCGGGCGCGCTGCACTCCGGCAGCGGGCTTTTCCACCAATGCTGCTCCACGCCGACATGCACGAAGGCAATGGAGGCGGCGCCGACATAGGTCGTGACCAGCAGCCAGCAGGCAGCGCGGGCAAACCGGGCCGGCAGCAGGGCCGCGAGCACGCCGACCACGATGGCAACGCGGTACGGCCAGCGCTCGCGCAGGCAGAGCGGACACGGAATGAGGTCTATGAAGCGTTCGGAGCCGAGCGCCACCGCCAGCGCCAAGGCGCCCAGCGCGCCGCCGGCGAGGCCCACGGCGCGGTATGAGACTCTGTTCATACCCCAGTCATTGCCCGCCTTGCCGCCGCCGGCAAGGCGGCGCCGACCGCCGGCGCCGGGTTACTTCACAAGAGAGAGAATGAACTTGAACGGAATATTGAACTGGCCATCCGGCGTGGACCAGTTGGCTTTGAAGTGGTCCGAGGTGGCGCGCATCTTCTTTGTCCAGGTGTAGTCGATCACGCCGTACGTAAAGATCGTATCGCCGCAACCGCCGACCGTGCCCTGGCCTTGGGTGTTGGCGATGACGCCGCGATGCGGCGGCTTGCCGTTGATCGCCCAGCTACCGGGCGAGATTTCCGTGCAGGTGGAGGGATCGTATTCCACCTCGCCCACCATGCCGGTCTCCACGTTGAATCCGGTGATGGTGAAGG
Organism: Acetobacteraceae bacterium; assembly: GCA_035507235.1. Taxonomy (GTDB): domain Bacteria; phylum Pseudomonadota; class Alphaproteobacteria; order Acetobacterales; family Acetobacteraceae; genus CAJCIS01. Next base: position 5,958 of record DATJOH010000548.1, on the reverse strand, counting down.
GAAATTTGGTGATTTTGGTCTTTGGCGGCGCGCCATCCAGCCAGATGAATGCCACCGCCGGCCGCGCCGCGGCCTGGTGCGGCGTCAACATGGCGGCCGCGGCCAGCGCCGCCATCGGCGCGAAACACCGAGATTTCTTGCCGTCCGTATGCATGTCGCCCCCTTTCGCGCTCGCGCGCCAGGGACAAGCCCAGCCAGCCAGGAACCGACGCCCGCCCCTTCGTACGCGCATTAAGTTCGACCACAAACTATCCGCATGTCGGGAGGCGGGCGAATCAAATTCCGGTGCGTAAGGAACGCCGCAGGCCAGGCCCAAGCCGAGGGCCGCGGCGCGCCACTGCGGACGCGCCATGGCTGGCAGAGCCAGAGCCGGGCCGCCGGCCGCGCTCCTACCGCCCCGGCAAGCCCCTGCAGACCGTGGGATTGCCGATATTCGCGTTCTCCCCGCCTTTGTTGGAAAGTATATCGTTCTTTATCGCGGTAATGAACGTGCTCGCCTTGGTGTCACGCAAGCTCACGAAGCCGTTCTTGTTGATAATCGCCTCGTACGACGTATTCCCGTAATGGTCCTTCAGATATTTTATGATGGAACTGGATATTTTCGAATTCGCATAGCATTGCGCGAACTCGAACGAGGCATAGCCGACGATGCTGTAGCCTTCACTTACTTTTTGTACCGCGGGCACCCAGAGCGCCGGATTCGTTTCATTCGCCCCACTGGGCGGCGTGGTGTTGCTGCCCTGCGAAATATGCAGCAGCGCCAGTTTGATGTCGTCAACGCTCGGCAGGTAGCTCTTCGTGCCGACGATTACCCCAGGAACCAGCAGCGGACTCTTCTCCGTCGTGCCGTCGGCGCAGGCAATGGTGGCGTCGGAATCGGCATCGACCGTCGTGAGATCAGGCGACAGATAGCCGATCGCGTTTGCCACCGGTCCCGCGCTGCTGCAGCCCGCCAGATAGGACGCCATGCCGTTGATTTTCGTCTCGCCCACGAAATTCGAAGGAAACCCGCCAGGGAACAGCGCGGCAAAATTGGTGGTTGCGGTGAACGTGACGCCGGGCGCGGTGTTGCCGCTCGTGCAAACGGCGGTCAGATGTTGCGTCAGCAGAAACGTCGTGCCGGCCGGATCGGCGCGGTAGGCAACCGTCATGGCGCCCTGCAGCGACGCGCCGGTGTCGGTGATCTGGCTGAAATTGGTGATGAGGCCTGAGAAAATACCGCACAGATCGTTGTCGGTGAGCTTGAGGCCGCCATTCGTCGTCACACCGCTATTGACCACCGGCAGCGCCGTCGCCGTGCCCATGGACGGCAACTGAATCAGATCGCCGGCCGCGATCTGTCCGAAGCTGCTGGTCGCCCAACTGGAAATCTGCGTGCTGGAAAGTGTCGCTTCGGATCCGGCATAGCTCACCGTATTGCCGCTGGCGCCCGCCGGCCCGGAACACTGCCCACCATTGCCGCCCGTCACGGCATTGATATCGCACGTAAGGTCGTCGGTGATGAACGCCTTCTGCCCGACGCCGGACGTCGTGGCCCAAAATGTGCTGAACGTCGCCTTGGACGAACCGTTGAACAGCCCGAACTCATCCTCGTAATCAAGCTGGTCGGCGGTGGCACCACCGCCGGTAATCGGCGGCTTGGCCGCGAAAGCGGCGGCGGAAAACATGGCGAGAGCCGCCGCGGAAGCGGCGCCCAACAGGTGCGAGCGAGTCATGGACCATCCCCTTAGCCTCGGCCCAGGCATGGGCCGGCGCCGCCAGGTTGCCCCAGGCGCTGCCGGAGCGCAATATCTCGCCAGATACAACGATGGCCCGCGAGTGCGGTCACCCGCGCATCCGCTCCGGGGGACGCCGGGCCGTGGCACCTCTGTAGAGCGAGCGTTAAACGTAAGGCGAAAATGAGACCGGGCAGGAAAGGACTTCTTTTCTGAAGAAAAGAAGCAAAAGACTTTTTTCTATGGCGTCCAACAGCCAGTTTAAATCGGCGGATTCAGATGTTACCCGCAACAGAAAAAAGTTTTTTGGTTCTTTTTTTCAAAAAGAACTACTTGCCTTCCTTTTTTCGAAATTATCCTACCTGAGCACTAACCTAAACGCAGCAAAAAACCTTTGATATTTTGAGCCTATCGGTACGAAGATCATCAGTTGTCGATCCAATCGATGTAGCGTTCAGCAAGCCCGGTAACCGCCCCGGCATCCGCTGCAACGCCAAGGTTTTGCGACGCCGCCAGCAGCGCAAAGCGCCGCGTTGCCAGGCGCGACTCCCGCACCCGTGCCTGTTCGCCGGCAGCGGCCTGCTGGGCGCGGAATTCCATATCCTCGCTGCGATTGCGCTCGCGTATCCGCAACTCCTCCCGCCGGATCGCCTCGCGCCGCTCGTGCTCGTCTTCCCGTTCGCGCCCCGGATGTGCCAAGGCGGCTTTGCGAATCGGTTGATCCATCGGTGTGACCTCGCTGTCATGGTGACGGTGCATGGACCCTGCCGCTACGGCAGCGCGGGATCCACTTTGATATCTGAAGGTTGCAGCCAGTCGCTCGGCTGTACCACAATCACGTTCGACCAGCCGAGGCGTCGGGTTTCTGTCGCCAGCAGGCGGCTATAGTGCGAAGCGGCGTCACTCTCATCCTGGAACGTAGCGCACCGCGTCAACGTAACGGTAAGCCCCGGCGGATATTTGCGCGCATACGCGGCCAGCGCCGCGTTCAGGGCGCGCAATCTGGTTGCCGGCACAGCGCCGACCTCGACAATGGTTGTATAGAATCCGAGTTGCGCACTGCCATCGCTGGCATTCGCGGTGCATTGCAGCCAGGCTGCTTTCGCCGGCGGAACCGTCAACAAACCGAGCGCGGAGATCAAGGCGATGCGTTGCAATGTCGTGGTCACGTGGGCTTCGCTCCGGCAAGCCGATGGCCGCTCCTTAGCGCCGGGCGCACACGCTTTGCCAGCCGTTACCCGGTGTCCGGATGATGTATAAGGTATCGTAGTGTTGCGTTCGGTTGTTGGTCACCGCGGCTGTTTATTCTGGACTGTCCCGCGGCGATTCCGTCCACAACGACACACCTGTTCACGCAGCGGATCATAGCGCGGAATCCCCCGGCGATGCCGGCGCGTCGTCGCTAAAAGAGCGCGGTCCACGCCTTGTTCGACATCCCGTCGCCAACAAAAGATGGACTTCTGCGCACCGCCTCCCATAAAGCGGTGGCGGCTGCCCTTTATTGACCGACGATGATGAGAATGCCGCATGTCTGAGCTTTCCTTTGCCGAATCCGATCGCCTCGCCGAACTGGCGCAACTCGCGATCCTGGATACGCCGGCCGAGCCGGAATTCGACCGTGTTGTCGAGCTTGCCCGTGTGCTGTTCGACACCCCTATATCCGCCATTTCGCTGATCGATCGCGACCGGCAATGGTTTAAGGCACAGGCGGGCCTCAAGGCCCGCGAAACGCCGCGCGAGCAGAGTTTCTGCCAGCACGCCATGCAGAATGACGAGATATTCGTGGTGCCGGACGCGAGCCTTGACCCTCGCTTCGCCACGAACCCGCTCGTGCTCGGCGATCCGCATATTCGCTTTTACGCCGGCGCGCCGCTGCACGGCCCGAGCGGACAAAGTCTCGGCGCGGTATGTGTCATTTCACCGCAAGCGCGACCCGAATTTTCCGAAAGCGATCACCGCAAACTGGAAGTGCTGGCGCGCATCGTCAGCACCGGCATCGGCTTGCGCGCAAGCGCTCGAAAGGCCCACCGGCTGGTCGCCGAAAAGGATTTCGAACTCCGCGAAGCGCATTACCGCATCAGGAACAGCCTGGAATATGCGAACCTGCTGGCGGAAATCAAAACCGACGAATTATCCACCGAAAAACTCTCCGCCCTCGCCATGGCGGCATGGAAGCAATATGAGGAGGCTGGCGGCATTCTGAATATCGCCATCAAGTCGTTGCGCAGCCGCATGCCGGCGGAAGATTACCGCGACCTGCTCGCCCATATGCCGGGCTTCGGGTTGTAGGAAATTCGCGGCCTGATCACAGGCCGCGACGCGATGCCAAATCGATAGCGTAGTTATTAGGCGGATCGTGCCGTCCCGGAAAGGTGCAGCGCCGGCGCGGCCACTTGATGCGCCAGCGCGGATTTCGCGACCATGATGCCGCCGAAGGCAATGCCGAGCACAAGAAGAAAGGACCCGGCAACCGCAACGCCGGACCCGCCCAGCATCCGCCGCGACCGCATTGGCACCGACACCGCTGTCAACGGCTGGCCGCAATGCCAGCAGGCAAAGGCGAAGCCATTGCGCGGACGGACGATTTCGTTACCGCCGGCGACAAAGCAAACCCGGTCGTTGGTGCAGCGGCCGGCGGCGGAGATCATCATGGTCATGGACGGACTTTCACAGCGTTAAGTGCCGCCGCGGCGGCTTGTGGCATTGGCAGCGCCGGTTTCATCCGAAGCGCGTGCCGCCACATAAAGCGACATGATCTAAAATTCGAGCGTTAACTGTCCATTAATAAACACAACCTCGTGAGCAGCCTAAAACCAGCACGCATCGGCATCCCTGGCCCCCCTCACACGTTAACCTGCGCCGCCACTCCGGCGGGTAGGAGACCTAACGTGGCGAACCTGTGGACGAAAAAGAATCCCTTCCTGAGCCTATGGTTGTCGGGCGCCAACGCGGTGGCCGGCAAAATGCGCGGCCCCGCCGCGGCCGCCATGGCAAAACACCAGGCAGCCATGATGAAGCAGATGACGCGCGCCTTTACCGGCGCGTGGCTGCAACCCGTGAAGGTAAAAGCGCGGCGCTAAGGAACAGCCTCCGGGAGGCCCCTGCCGTCAGCCGGCCCATCGCAGCGCCGGCCCTACATCGCCAGTTCGGTGGCTCGAGAGTTCAGAAAACAACCATGGATGGGCGGGCGGCGGTGATGGGGCGCCCAGGGTGGACCTGATGCCGGTTTGGGGGCGCCGGTCAACGTCGCGGTTCAGGGTGAAGCTCCGAAGATGAAGCCGCGGACAATCTGTTACGTAAAGTCGCGTCGCTGCCCCTGCCTGGTGGAGGGGGGGTTACTGCCGTCGCTACAGCGCAGCGGTCGCGAACATTGTGTCGTGCGCTCTCCGCTTTAAACCAGAACCACGCACTGTCTATCACGGCGGCCGCCAACCGTATCACTTCCTACAGCGGCACCATGGACGCGAAGCAAGTCCATCCGGAATCCCTGCCCTCTTCGCGGTGCTTGACTAGGGGCGGTCAATCCGTTGCGGTCGCCGCGCTCTCCCACCGACGCAAGCGGTTCGCAATGAGGATGACGACGATCCACCATGCGGCGTCCACACACCACGGGAGCACAAGATTCCGCAGGTCATCAGACAGCGGTGCAGGCCCGTTTAAGGTCGGCCCCAGCCATGCGCGGAGTAGCATCACCGGCGTGAGAAAGACCAGGCCGATCGTGGCGATCGTGATGCTGGTGAAGAGGCAAAAGCGGGCAACACGCGCGACACTCCGGGACGACAACGCTGGTCCCAGTAGGCCGAGAATGCAGCCGACAGCGAAAAAGCCGAGATATACTACGCGGAGGACAACGCGCGCATTGCCAGTCACCAGGGCAACGATCACTGAACGTAGCATAGCGAGCCGGACACCAGCACTAAGCGACGACCGTCCACAAGCGCGCCACGAAGATCGCTAAGGCGCGCCGGCACTACCGCGCGCCGCGTCTACCGCGCCCGTCGCCACACGCCCGGCGGGACGGCCAGGCGCGAACGTGTCACGCCGTGTTGGCTGCCGATCAGCTGCGGATATTTCTCAAGTAAAAACAAGACGCTAGAACGGCTTCTGGTGGAGGGGGTTGGATTCGAACCAACGTAGGCGTGCGCCAACGGATTTACAGTCCGTCCCCTTTAGCCTCTCGGGCACCCCTCCTGGGCAGGCCGGCGAGCTATGCCCGAATGCCCGCCTTGTCAACGGAATCGCC
>DATJOH010000547.1:0-4037 GCA_035507235.1 Acetobacteraceae bacterium | reverse complement strand
GCGATCCGGTTCACCCGCCCCAGCTTCGCGACCACCGCCCAAAGCGTGTCGTCGCGTGGGGGCAGGCGAACCACCTCGCTCACCGGCGAGGGGCTCCCTGGCGAGGGGCATTCTGGCGCGGTGTACCGGCGCCGGTCATGTGCGAGCGCTGTCCGGAGTCTGCATCGCTTGCAGCATGACTCCGATCGGGGCGTTCGTCCACAGACCTTTTGTGGGTGCGCCGGAGCAAGGTGGGGCTGACCGGAACCGGGGCTCGCGAAGCGGGATGCGGCGCGGGCAGCCGCACAGGATTGATTAGGCGTGGTCCGATGCCATACTGGCGCCCGGTTTGCGGCCGTAAGGGCAGGTCAACTGCCATCGGACCCGCATTTCAGCCAACCAACCGAGGGAAACATTCATGAAATGCTGGATCGCCGCCGTTCCGCTCGTACTGGCTTGCATGGCCGCGCAGGCCGCCACCGTCTCCCCGTATGATCATATCTTTGTCATTATGGAGGAGAATCACGAGTACAGCCAGATCATTGGCAATAGCAACGCGCCGAACCTCAACAGCTACGCAACGACCTACGGGCTGGCGACAAATTACGACGCGGTGACGCATCCCAGCGCACCCAATTACGTGGCGCTGGTCGGCGGCAGCTTTTTCGGCATTCAGGACGACAACGCCTGGCAGACGCACAGGCTGAAGGAACCCGACCTGACCAGCCAGATCGACACGGCGAACCTTGCCTGGAAGGGTTATTTCCAGGGTATGCCGCACCCCGGATTCAAGGGCAATTGCTACCCCAGCCAATGCTATTATGCCTCCAAACATAACGGGCCAATTTATTTCGATGCGGTTCACAACAGCAAGGCGGAGCTGGACAAGGAAGTGCCGATCACCAGGCTGGCCAAGGACGCGAAGCATGGCATGCCGAATTTTGCGGTAATCGTGCCGGATCAATGCCATGACATGCATGGCGGCTACGGCGACTGCGCCAACGACACCGACGCGCAGCTTGTCGCTGCCGCCGATACCTACGCGGCCGGCATCGTTTCGCAACTGACGACGGCGAAGTTCTGGAGCGCCGGCAACAATGCGATTGTGATCGTTTGGGACGAGGGCACGTCAAATATCGGCGGTGGCGGCCACGTGGCGGCGATCGTCATTACGAGTACCGGGCCGCGCGCGCTGCAGGATGGCACAGCCTATACGCATTACAGCCTGCTTGGCACGATCCAGGACGCGCTGGGGCTTGGATGCTTGCAGAAAACCTGCGCGGCAAAGCCGATGGCAGCGCTGTTTGCGCACCCGTAAGGCATCGTGACGGCAAGGGCTCTGCCGCTGTACGCCGCTACTGCGGACAGGGCGGCTGGCGTTGGATCGGTTGCATCCTGAACCGATGCGGGCGGCTACTCGACGAGCAGGTGATCTTCGGGGGCCTCCTCGACCGTGCGTGGGCGACGCATGAGCAGGATCAGCACCGCGGCGGGGAACATGCCGATGAACATGGCCAGGAAATCGTCCCGGTAAGCGATGATCTGGGCCTGATAATTCACCAGCGAATCGAGCGCCGCGATGCCGTGGGGGGTGGCCGTGTTCCAGAAATGCGCCGCGGCGCCGGTGTGCAGCGGGCGGTTGAAGGGGTTGGCGAAACGGGCGAGGTCGGCGTGCGCCACCTGGGTGTTGCGGGCAAGCAGCGTTTCGAGCACGGAAATGCCGACCGCGCCGCCCATGTTGCGAAAGAGGGCGATGATGGAGGTCGCCTCAGTGCGCAGCGGCGCCGGCAGGGTGGCGAAGGCAACGATTTGCAGTGGAATGAACACCAGGCTGAGGGTGGCGCCCTGCAGCATGACGATCGGGATCTGCTCGGCGATGCTGGTATCCGGCGTCCATAGCGTCATGTCGTAAACGCTGTAGGCAAGGGCGGCGAGGCCGCCGAGCATGAGCGCGCGCGGGTCCACCTTGTTCATGAAACGCCCGACGATGCGGCCCGCGATGATGGTGCCGAGACCGCGCGGCGAGAGCGCGAGGCCGGCGAGCAGCACGGGATAGCCGGCCAGCGTCTGCAGGTAAGGTGGCAGCAGCGCGCTCGTGGAATTGAGAACGATATTGAGCCCGAACTGCACGCCGAGGCAGGTGACGAAATTGCGGTCGCGCAGGATCGAGCGCGTCACGAACGGTTTGTCCGCGAGGGCCATGTGCACGAAGAACAGATAGAAGCCGATGGCGGAGAGCGTGGCTTCGACGACGATTTCGGCGGACGAGAACCAGTCCTTGGTCTCGCCGCGGTCCAGCACCAGTTGCAGGGCGGCAACGCCGAGGCCGAGGGCGAGGAAGCCGGTCCATTCGAAGCGGCGCGCGGTATCGCGCGCGGTTTCCGGCAGATAGGCCCACATGCCGATGAAACCGAGTACGCCGACGGGCAGGTTTATGTAGAAGACGTAGCGCCAACTGTACGTGTCCGTGAGCCAGGCACCGAGCGTGGGGCCGAGGATCGGCCCCAGCATGACCGCGGTGGACCACAACGCCATGGCCTCGCCACGCTCGTGCGGCTCGTAGAGGTCGAGCATGACCGCCTGGCTCAATGGCATCAGCGAGGCGCCGAATACGCCTTGCAGCAGGCGGAATATGACGATCTGTTCCAGGCTCTGGGCGGCGCCGCAGGCCATGCTGGTTATGGTGAAGCCGGCGACCGAGGCAAGGAACAGGAAGCGCCGCCCCAGCCTTTCGGAAAGCCAGCCCATCGCCGGCGTCACAATGGCCGCCGCGATCAGATAGCTGGTGAGGACCCAGGAAATCTGGTCCGTGCTGGCGCCGAGCGTGCCCTGCATGTGCGGCAGCGCCACATTGGCAATGGTGGCATCGATCGCCTGCAACATCGGCGCGGCGACCATGCAGGTGGCGATCATGCCGCGGTGCGGGCGCGCCACAGTGATAAAATCGGCAGTCATGGGAAGGATTCTTCTTTTTCTGAAGAAAAAGAAGCAAAAAGACTTTTATCAATTTGGCTTGCTGGTTCATTGGCGCGGCGCCGGTAAGCCGGCGACGCTTTCTTAAGCGCCGCTAGGCTCAACATAATCTTTTTGCTTCTTCTTTTCAAAAAAGAAGACCTTCCTTGCGGGCGCGGTTTCAGAACGCCGCCAGCAGGTTCGCAATCGTCAAACCATGCGCGAGCTCCCAGCGCCCATCGCCAGGGCGCGCCAAGGCCCAGGCGATGAATTCATCCGCGGCCAGGCGCAGTCGCGGCGACGCATCGTTCATGACGCGCAACCGCTTCCCGCTGTCATTTTGGACTCAACACCATGACCATCTGCCGCATTTCCATGCGCGGCATCTGCTCCACCTTGGTGGCGAACTCCATGTCGCCCCGTATACGCTCCAGCACGCGCACGCCGATTTCCTGGTGCGCCATTTCACGGCCGCGGAAGCGCAACGTTACCTTCACCTTGTCGCCTTCCTCGATGAAACTCTTCATCGAGCGCAGCTTCACCTGGTAATCGTTCTCGTCGATATTGGGGCGAACCTTCACCTCCTTGATTTCGACGATCTTCTGCTTCTTGCGGGCTTCGTTCTTCTTCTTCTGCTGCTCGTATTTATACTTGCCGTAATCCAGTATCTTGCAGACCGGCGGATCGGCGTTGGGGCTGATCTCAACCAGATCGAGGCCAACGGCAAAGGCACGCGCCTGCGCATCGCGCACAGTCAACACGCCCTGCATCTCACCTTCTTCATCGATCAGACGAACCTGGGGGACTCGTATCTCCTCGTTTACACGGGGCCCGTCGCGCGTCGGCGGGGCGGGCATGGGACCTCTGGCTATGGAACTCTCCTCTGAACGTGGTCAGCGCCCTATGTGCCGCCTGACAGGGCCGTAATCAAGCAAAGTTCTGCCGGCGGCTGCCGACGGGGCGCTTCCCGGCATTGCCTTCGGCGACCGGGGCTCCGCCCCTGGACCCCGCTGGGGCCTGAGGCCCCAGACCCCCATCTGTTTTCGTCAGGGAAAAAGGAGGGGCGCAACACGGATGTTGTTGCGTCGCGGGATGCGCCCCTCCTT
>DATJOH010000546.1:0-12754 GCA_035507235.1 Acetobacteraceae bacterium | reverse complement strand
GCCGCCGACGACCGGCAACACCCCGCTCAGGAACAGCAATTTGCCGCTCTCGATCGTCTCCACATAGGCGCCAAGCGGCGTCGGTGGCTCGGGTAGTTTGATCGCGCGTTCGCGGAGCATTTGCTCCGCGCCCGGCCGCGCGGCGGCGCCGCTCACTACCATCTGCCCAAATGCGCGCCGCCATCCACATGCAGCGTCTCGCCCGTGATGTGCGGAGCCTCCGTCAGGAACAGAACGGCATCGACGATTTCCTTGACGTCGGAAATGATGCCCATGGGCGTCAGCGTCTTCAGGAAGTCATGCGGGCTGTTCTTGTGCAATGGCGTATCGACAGGGCCGGGCGCCACCGTGTTCACGCGTATGAAGTCCTTCGCATACTCCATGGCCAGGCTCTTCGATATCGATTCAATGCCGCCCTTGGTGATCATCGGCACGGACGCGGTGACGCCGGCGATCGGGTGCTCGGCGAGCGAGGTGGTGATGCTCACAATGCTGCCGCCGCTTTTCTGCAACAGCATCTGCTTCACGGCAAGCTGCGTCAAATGGATGAAACCCTCCAGATTGGTGGCGCTCAAACGCCGGAAATCTTCAACCGTGTAGTCGGTGAAGGGTTTGGTGAAGAAAATGCCGGCATTGTTGACCAGCGCGTCGATCGATCCGAACCGCGAAACCGCCGTTTCCGCCACTTTCGCGGCTGTTGCCGGATCGCCGATATCGCCATCGACCAGTGCCAACCTCTCCGATTCGTGCCCGGACTTGGTCGCGTTGCGCGCCGTGCCCACAACGGCGTAGCCGCGCGCAAGAAAGGCCTCCACAAGGCCGGCGCCGATACCTTGTGAAGCACCGGTGATGACAACCGTTTTTGTTTTGCTCATGATCGTCTCCATTGGCGGCGAAGTGCGTTCATTGTTGGTCCCTGAGCGCCAGATCGATGGCGATCGGGATCGTGGCGCGCAAATTGGGGCGGTGCGCCGTCATTGATTAGATGGAAATCCGTTGAATCTCTTTTCCAAAAATGGAAAAATCCCGCGCCATGGACCTGAACGATGTCGCCGTCTTCGTGCGAGTGGCCGAACTGGGCAGTTTCAGCCAGGCGGCCCGCTCGCTCGGCATGCCCATCTCCACCGCAAGCCGCAAGGTGGCGGAGCTGGAGCGGCAGCTCGGCGTCAGCCTGCTGCAGCGAACCACCCGCAAACTGACATTGACAGCGCAGGGACGCGAATTCCACGATCATTGCAGCCAGCCGCTGGCCGATCTTTACGACGCCGAGAAGATCATCTCCAGGACGCAACGCACGCCGCAGGGCCTGCTCAGGATCACCGTGCCTGTCATCATGGGGCGGGAGCCATTCATGGATTTCGTGTCTTCATTCCTGCAAGCCTATCCGCGCATACGCATCAGTCTGCTGATTTCCAACGCCGCGTTCAACCTGGTCAGCGAAAATATGGATCTGGCCATCAACTTCGGCCAGCTTGAGGATTCCTCTTTCATCGCCCGCAAGCTGGGCACGACAATCCGTTATCTCGTGGCCACCCCCGGCTACCTCAAAGGCCGCCCGCTGCCAGCCGCACCGCCGGACCTCGCGCGCCATGATTGCCTCGTGCTGCACGGCCGCAACAATGAAGCCGACTGGCACCTGGTAAGCGGGCGCAGATCCGCGAAAATCCGCGTCACCGGGCCGATTTCCAGCAGCGATTTTCAGTCCCTGAGCGAATTCACCTATCGCGGCCACGGCATCGGCCTTCTGCCCTCGACCTATTGCGAACAACAGATTGCAAAAAGCGAACTCATCCGGGTGCTACCGGAATGGACTTCCGCGCCAATTCCCGTTTACGCGGTCTATGCAACGCAAAAATTCATGCCGGCAAAGCTCGAAGTTTTCCTGAGCGCTTTGGCAAGTTGGAAGAGTCCGCTTTGGTCTGCGGCATAAGAAAAAAATTGGGAAGCGGCACGTCTCCCCAAATCCTTCCTTTATCGTATCGCTGCCACCGAAGACTGCCACCCCCGCCGTGCGAAACCAAAAAACTCCCTCCGCTCCGCCGCCCCCAAATACAGCACCAGACTGGCCAGGAAAAACCCGCTCCACACCACGCAATCCGATGCCAGCGCCAGAAACCGGCTTTCCGGTCGCCAGGCCGCCTGCACGAACAGCGCCAGTGCGCCCAGCGCCAATAGCCGCAATAGCGGCCACAGCCGGAAATCCACCCGGTGCAGTCGGACCGCCGCCACCCAGCACACGCCGCAATACAGCAGCCAGGTCAGAAACGTTGCAATCGCCGCGCCCCAGATGCCCAGCCCGAATGGGCCGCCAATCAGCAGAAAGTTCAGCACCAGATTGATCGCCGCCCCCAGCACCGCAATCCGCCCCACCAGCCCCGATCCGATATCGATCAGCAGCATGTTACGGAAAAAATCCCCGAGTTCGCGGAAGAAGTATCCGAACACCAGCAGCGGCAGCAGCAGCAGCGGCGGCAGGTAGGAATGCGGCACCATCACCCGCAGCGTATCCCGCCCGAACACCGCAATCCCCATCGCGGCCGCCGCCAGCACGAACACCAGCCATCCGCCGATGCGCATAAACCGGTCCTGCCACCCGTCACCTTCGGCAAATTTGTAGAAGCTGACATTCCAGCTCTTGCCGAAACTGTCGCCCACCAGCACGCTCAGCAGCATGGCGAACGTATAGGCCATGGAATAAACGCCCACTTCCGCCTGGCTCACATGCGCCAGAAACAGCCGGTCGGAAAAATGGATGGTGAAATAGCACGCTCCCGAAAGCGCCAGCGGCGCCCCGAACCTCACCAGCGCCACGCCATGCCGCCATACCGGCGAGAGCCCCACTTCGCGCGCCACCACAACCAGCAGAAAAACACTGCCAATCCCCGCCACCGCCAGCTTGCTCGAAACAAACCCCATGACGCCGAAATGCAGAAACCCGATGAACCACACATTCAGCGCGACGTTCGCCGCCAGCGTCACCAGCGAATAGGCCAGGAAAAACCGCGCCCGACCGCGCATGCGCTGATACACCAGCAGCAATTCCACGAGGGTTGCGAACACCATCGCGACAAAGCTCGCCCGTAACAACTGCACCTGATCCGGCAAATTGATGGCCAACGCAATCGGCCGCGCCGCCGCCACTGCCGCCAGCGCTACCGCAATCGCCGCAACACCCGTGCCGAACAACGCCGTCGCCACCACGCGCCGTCGCGCTGCCTCATCCGGCTGGTCGTGATACACCCGCGTCAGCGTCTGCCCCACACTCTGCAGCCCGAACACAATGGCCGTAATGGTGGTGGCAAGTTCCACCAGGTTGAGCACGCCATACTGCGCCGTGCTTAAATGGCGCGCATAGAACGGTATCATGAAAAAACTGACGACGCGGGCGACGACGTTGCCTGTGAAGTAAAGCGTCGAGTCGCGAAGCAGGGTCATGGAGATAACACAGCGAAAAGCAAGAAAGACTCTTCTTTTTCTGAAGAAAAAGAAGCAAAAAGACTTTTGACTGTTGGTCGTCTGGCCATGCGAGGATCAGCAGCCGCGGAGCAAGTGACCAAAAGTTTTTTGCTTCTTTTTTTCAAAAAAGAAGTCCTTTCTTACCTTCAGTTCACGCTCCCATCCCCTTCCAACGCCTGCACCTTCCCATGCAAATGGTTCCCCCGCAGAATCGCCTCCGTCGCGGTGACGTTATCTACAAAGAACGTCTTCTTCCCCACCATGTCATTGGTAAAATCGTTGCCCTCAATATCGATCTCCGGCGTCGGCTTATCCACGCCTTCGCTGCCGATCATGATGGCGCAGGTTGTATTCGTGGCGTGAGGTCCCTTCTCGAGGGTATTGTTGCGCACTATCAGCGATCCGCCGTTCGGTGCTTCTATCAAATAGCTCGAAGTGCCGTCCGGGCCATCCTCGATGGTGTTGCCGATCACTTCCGTGCGCGCCGCACGGCTCTTGATGTTGTGCCCGTCCCGCGTCGCGCGGAACACCGAATTGCGCACAATCACCTGCCCGATTTCACCGGCATAGATCGCGTGCGAGCAATAATCCCGGCAAACCCCGTTGCGCTCGAACAGGCTGTTGGAAACTTTCAGAACCCAGGCCGGATTGGCCGCGGTCAGAATGCCGTCCTGGTCGTTGATGAAGCGCACGCCCTCCACGGTCAGGCTGCCGCCCTCCATGCGTATGCCGGCGCCGTTATTGTCCGTCACCCGCGCGCGCGTCAGCGTCAGGTTGCGTACGGTGATGTCCGGCGCATCCAGAACCAGAATCGCCTTGCCGTCGCATGTCTTGTCCGTCAGCACCACGTCCGCCGCGTTGCCCACGCCCTCGATCGTCAGCCGCGGCGTGCGCACCGTCGCGCAATCGAAATACTGGCCCGGATAAATTGCCACCGTATCACCCGGTTCCGCGTCCTTGATCGCCGCCGACGGCGACGCATAGCGCTTGCCCGGCCCCGCGTTCAGCGTATCCGCGCGCGCCGCCGCCGCCGCCAGAACCGCACACAAAACAACCGCGAATGCTTTCAAGGTGCCCCCATTTCGTCTCGTTCCCGCGCTGCGGCGCGCGCGCCTCACCCGGAAGCCCTAACAGAATCATAGCCGCGCTTCCACGACGGCAGCCGCGCCGCTAGTATAATTTAAGATGCATGCCGCCCTTCCCCACGCGCCCGCGCCCTGATGTGCGGCATCGCTGGCATTTTCACCGCCGACCGCGAGGCGCGGCCCAGCCTCGCGCTCGCTAGGCGCATGACCGACGCCATCGCCCATCGCGGCCCTGACGGCGAAGGCTTCTTCACCGACCCAGGCCTCGTGCTCGGCCATCGCCGCCTCGCCGTCATCGACCCCGAAGGCGGCCACCAGCCGATGTTCAACGAGGACGGCTCCGTCGCCATCGTCTTCAACGGCGAAATCTATAATTTTGAAGCGCTCCGCCGCGAGCTTGCCCGCCTGGGCCATAATTTCCGCAACCGCTGCGACACCGAAGCCATCGTCCACGCCTGGGAAAGCTGGGGCCCGGACTGCGTCACCCGGCTCGCCGGCATGTTCGCCTTCGCGCTCTGGGACCGTAACAGCGAAACCCTGTTCTGCGCGCGAGACCGCCTCGGCAAGAAGCCATTCCATTACGCGTCCGCCGGCGGCGATTTCTACTTCGGCTCCGAACTCGCCGCCCTGGCGCAAGTCCCCGGCCTGCTCGGCCGCCTCGATCCCGCCGCGATCGAGGATTTTTTCACCTTTGGCTACGTCCCCGAACCCGCCAGCATTTTCGCCGGCGTCGCGAAGCTGCCGGCCGCCCACACACTGCTGCTCCGCCGTGGCGCCCCGCCGCGCCTCACGCGCTACTGGTCCCCGCCGACCGTCGCCCAGCCCTGCGTCGAGGCCGACGCCATCCTGCAGTTGCAAACCCTGCTGCGCGACGCGGTCGGCAAGCGCCTCGTCGCCGACGTGCCGCTCGGCGCCTTCCTTTCCGGCGGCGTCGATTCCAGCGCCGTGGTTGCCACCGCCGCCGCCCAGCGCGCCAGCCTCGACACCTTCACGGTCGGTTTCGAGGGTGCCGAGGACGAAACCCGCTACGCCCGCACCGTCGCCGCGCGATACGCCACCCGCCAACACGAAACGCGGGAAGCCGCGCTCGACATGATCGAAGGCGCCCGCCGCGCCGCCGCCGTGTTCGGCGAACCGTTTGGCGACCCCTCCGCCGTTCCCACAATTGCCGTCTGCCGCATGGCCCGCCGCCACGTCACCGTGGCCCTCAGCGGCGATGGCGGCGACGAGGTGTTCGCCGGCTATCGCCGCACACGCTGGCACACCCTGGTGAGCGCCGCCCGCCGCTACCTGCCGCGCACCATCCGCCGCCACGTCGTCGGCCAGCTCGCAACCCTCTATCCGAAGCTGGACCGCGCCCCGCGCTTTCTCCGCGGCAAATACACGCTGAGCGAGCTCAGCCTGGACGACGCCGCCGGCTTCGCCCGCACCGCCACCAAAATCCACGAAACACACCGCCGCGCCCTGTTTTCCGCCACCCAGCGCGCCGCCATCGCCGGCCACGATCCGCACGCCGCCCTGGTTGCCCGCTTCGACGCCGCGGAGGATGCCGACCCCTTGCTGCAAGCCCAGCTTGCCGATCTCGCCACCTGGCTGCCCGGCGACATCCTGGTGAAAGCCGACCGCGCCAGCATGGCCGCCTCGCTGGAACTGCGCGCGCCATTCCTGGACCACGCCCTGGTCGAATGGGGCCTGGCACTGCCGTCAAAACTCAAACTCCACGGCACGGAGGGCAAATACGTTCTGAAAAAAGCCCTGGAGCCGGCATTGCCGCCAGATATCCTCTATCGTCCGAAACAGGGTTTCACGAACGACCTGGCCCCCGCCTTTCGTTCTCAAGCGCCCAAACTGCGCACGCGCCTGCTCGGCGAGCCCATGCTCAGCAGCGGCCTGTTCGCGCCGGCCGCCGTTGCGCGCCTGATTGATGAACACGAGGCCGGCGGCGCGGACCACAGCCAGAAGCTTTGGCTTCTGCTCTCCTTCGAGGGGTTTCTGGCGGCGCGGGAGGGACTGGTCCGGCCGAGCGCGCATGCGGCGTGAAGAAAGGAAGAAGTTCTTTTTTGAAAAAAAGAACCAAAAAAATTTTGTCTGTTGCGGTCAGCACAGAAGCCGCTGATTTGGACTGGCTGTCGGACGCCATTGATTAAAGTATTTTGCTTCTTTTCTTCAGAAAAGAAGTCCTTTCTTGCTTGTTCTCCTTTCCGCCCTTCCTGGGCAGTTACTTTTTTTCATAAGTCTTCTTTTATGACGCTTCCGCAACCCGTGTTCCTGCATGTTTTTCCCACCTTCGCGGTGGGCGGCGCCCAGATGCGCTTCTGTGCCATCGCCAACCACCTTGGCGCCACGGCCCGCCACATTATCGTTTCGCTGGACGGCCGGCAGGAAGCCCGCGCGCATCTACGGTCCGACGTGGACGTTACGTTTCATAATCCAGGCGGCACCGGACTATTTGCCGCCCTCCGCTTCCTGCGCGCGGCGACAGCCGATCTCATTATCACCAGCAACTGGGGCGCCATGGATTGGGCGGCCGCCGCGCGCCTGCTTGGCCTGCCGCATCTGCATACCGAGGATGGCTTCGGCCCTGACGAGCAGGATCGCCAGAAACCCCGCCGCGTCCTGGCGCGCCGTCTGATCCTCCGCCGCAGCCGCGTCGTTCTACCCAGCCGGGTGTTGTTGCGCATCGCGACCGATCTTTGGCGTCTGCCGCCAGCAAACCTGCTTTACGTGCCGAACGGCATAGATGTCGCCCGCTTTGCCAACGCCGCCCCCATGGAGCTCCCCGGCGAAGGCCCCATCATCGGCACCGTCGCCGGCCTCCGCCCAGAGAAGAATCTCGCCCGCCTGTTGCGCGCTTTCGCGCTGCTGCGCCGGGCGCGCCTCGCGCGCCTGGTGCTGGTCGGCGACGGCCGCGAAAAACCGGCGCTCGGCCACCTGGCTCAAGAACTCGGTATTGTTTCAGATACGCATTTTATCGGCGCCAGTCCCACGCCCGAACGCTGGCTAAAAAGCTTCGATCTCTTCGCGCTTTCTTCCGACACCGAGCAGATGCCGCTCTCCTTGCTGGAGGCGATGGCCGCCGGCCTGCCCGCTGTCAGCACCGACGTCGGCGATGTCCGCACCATGCTGCCACCGGAGAGCGCGCCTTTCATCGTTCCGCGCGACGATGCCGCCCTCGCCGCGGCCATGGGGTCTCTCTTGTCCGATCCGGCCAAGGCCCGCGCTCTCGGCGCCCGCAATGCCGCCCGCGCCAGCCGCGACTACGACCAGGCTACAATGTTTGCCGCCTGGCGCCCCCTCCTAAGCTGCCCTTAAAAATCCAAATCCGCGTAATGCACCGGCGGCTCCATCCCGGCGATCCGATCCGCCAGCAGCGGCCGGAAACATGGCCGGCTTTTCATGCGCGCATACCAATCCCGCGCCGCGACACTCACCGACCAATCCACCTCGCCGGTATAATCCAGCGCCGAGAAATGCCCCGCGGCGGCGAAATCCGCGAGCGACAGGGTATTCCCCGCCAACCATTTCCGCGTCTCCGCCAGCCACCCGACATAGGCCAAGTGCGCCTTCAAGTTTGCATACCCGGCGCGGAGTGCTCCTGAATCCGGATGGCCGCGGCTCGCGGCGCGTTTCAGATATTTCTCGCCCAGCAGATTATCCGTCACCTCGCGCGCGAACCGCCCGTCGAACCACGCGATCAGCCGGCGCACTTCCACACGCTCCGCGAGCGTGCGCCCCATCAGCGCCGTGTCCGGATACGCCTCTTCCAGATATTCGCAAATTACATTGCTATCCGGAATAACCAGGCCGTTATCCTCCACCAGCGTCGGCACCGTGCCGGCCGGATTCATGTCGAGATACTCCTGCCGCCGGTCCCACGGCCGCTCGAGCTTCAACTCGAACGCAAGCCGGCGCTCGGCCAACACCAGGCGCACTTTGCGCGAATAGGGGGAAAGCGGCAGATGGTAGAGAACACGCATGCGCGGCTTTCTACCCCCTATCCGCCGCGTCGCAACAATTGATCGAAGGCCGCCCGATGACAGGTGAGGCATGGCAGCCGTGCTGGCGCGATTTATCCACAGGCACCGGCCGCGAACTCACCCTTCGGCGCGGCGCGGCGCCGGTCACCTTCCAGGCATTTCTGACCGATCTCGAAACCAGTTCCGATCGAAGCGCCGCCTTCGCCGCCATGCTGGCCAGCCTCCCCTACGCCGCAATCCGCTTCGAATGCCCGGTGCTCACAATGCCCGCGCTGGCACGCCCGTTCCATTGCGTCGCACTGGACGCACCCGACCTCGCCGGCCGCCACGCCAATTGCAGTCCGTTCCAGAAACATTTCGCTGCCGCGCCGCCAGGGGCGGTGGTAACAAGCTTTCTCAATCTCGGTCGCGACGCCATCCTTGTCGCCCCGCTGCGACTTGCGCCAACTGATTCCTATCCGCAGTTATCAACCTTCCTGCACTCAGCGCCGAAGACACAAATTGCCGCGTTCCTCGCCCTGATGGCGCGCGAGACCCTGCGCCTGGTGGCCGCGCGCCCGGTATGGCTGAACACGGCCGGCGGCGGCGTCGATTGGCTGCATGGCCGCCTCGATTCGCGGCCAAAATACTACCAATACCTACCGTACAAGAAAGCAGTTCTTTTTTGAAAAAAAGAACCAAAAAACTTTTTTCTGTTACGGGCGGCAGCACCTATGACACACGCTTGGGGCGGATGCTGCCAGCCAGGATAAAAGTTTTTTGTTTCTTTTTTTCAAAAAAGAAATACTTCCTTCGTTCCTTCCCGCAGACCAGCAAACCCTTCTACATAACGGGCTCAACCGCAATCGGAACCCCGGTATAGAGCACCATCCCGCCCAGCGGATCGACATCTTCCACGCTGGTCAGGCAATTGACATTCGCCGTCGCATGCCCGTGTGCGATCGAGGCAACGCCCCTGCGCATGCCGGCATCCAGGGCCGCCAGCAGAACGATCTCACCGTGGTCATTGTGCACGCGCACTTTCTGCCCGTCGGCGATGCCATACGAAGCCGCGTCATCCGGATGCAGAATGATATCCGCCGGCGCCCCAAGAAAATCGAGCTGCGCATTCAATTTCCGGCGCTGCCGGCGGGAACTGTAGCATAATTGCCTGGGCTGCCCCAGTGCGGCTTCGTCGGCGCACCGCATCTCCCGCCATTGTTCAAGCAATCGCGGGTGCGCCAGCTTCCATCCGCCGATTCGCGCGATATGGGCGTCAAACCACGCCGCCGGAAACTCCAGCGGGAATTCAACGTAGCGCTTGTTCCGCAGCTCCTCGAAGCTGCACCGCGCATGCGTGAAGTGCTGCGCCAGCATGAATTCGTCGGCGCCCTGCTCCTGATCGTCGTCAGGCACATGCGCGGGTACCGGCAAATCCGCGCGCCGCATGATTTGCGATATGACCCACCAGCCGGAGCGCCGCTCGCCGACCGGTTTTACCAGCGGCGGGGTAAACTGCATCGAAACATTCCACGCCAGCGTGTCCCAGCGCTGGATTTCCGCCCGCTCCACCGCGCCCTTGGTCGGCAGTACGTGCGAGCTCAGCGCGGTCGTTTCGTTTGCGATGATCTCCGTAATCACATTGAACTCAAGTTTCTCGAGCGCCGCGACGAGGGTGCCGGTGTCGGGAAAGGATCGCAACAGGCTGCCGCCGAAATTCATCAGTGCGCGGATATTGCCCGCCTCGATTTCGGCGGGAAGCGCCGCGCAGGGCCAGTCGCCGATGATGCCCTGAATTTCCGGCCGCGTCGCCGGTCCCGGTGTCAGGGCTTCCATGAAAGGCAACTCGAAATTTTCGTACGGATTGAGAAAACCCGGATGGATCCAGGCACCCCCCTTGCGGTTCATCGCGCCAGTCAGAACCATGAGCACCCACGCGAACCATTGCGTGAGGTTGCCCCCCACCGACATCGTAACGCCAGTGCCGGTTTCCACCGCCACGCGGCCCCGCCGCCGTATGGCGGCAAGAAGATCATCCAACGCCTGTTCGTCCACGCCGGCGATCGACGCCGCCTTGGCGCGATCATACCCGGCAAGCGCCGCCCGCAATTCCTCCATGCCATTCACCGGCTGCTGCAGATCGAGCGGTCCGCCCTCCAGGATTTCCTTGGTCAGCCAGGCCAGGATCGCATAATCCTTGCCCGGATAAGCGGCGATGTGGCGCGTGGACCAATGCGCCGTTTCGGTAAATAGCGGGTCGATCGTCCACACCTCGCCACGCGCCGCCACGGCGCGAATAAACGTGGCCGGATTGTACATGCCGGTATTGTGGCCGTGGCTGACCATCGGATTGGTGCCGACATAAAGCAGCATATCGACATGATCGTAGTCGGTCTTGGGGTTGATACCGGGGAAACCGGCCATCGCACCGGATATCATCACCTTGGCGGTGCCATCGATCGTCAGGGGCGAAAATTTCGGCGGACCGCCCAGGGCGCGATGCAAGGCCTCTTCCATGGCAAAGGCCGAGGAATCGAGACCAAGGCCGCTGCCGAAATTAAGCCCCACGGCATGCGGCCCGTACCTATCGATAACGGCGCGAAGTTTCGCTGCAATATCGTCGAGAACTTCGTCCCAGCTGACGGCAACAAGTTCCCCCGCCTTGCGCATCATCGGTCGCGTAATCGCATTGGGATGGTGATGAATTCGGTCGGTCGCGCGGCCTTTGGGGCAGGTATAGCCGGCGGTGATCGGATGCTCCCGATCGCCCCTGATTTTCAGGATACGCTCGCCGGCCACCTCCGCGATGAGCCCGCAATGGCTCATGCAGACCCGGCAGTACGTGTGCTTGGCTTCGACGGGCTGGTCGGCCACGGCGTCCTCCATGAGGTAACGCGTTTCCTGAACCGCCGCACTATTTCACAGAACCACCTGCCTGGAAAACGATCCGAGCCGACAAGAGGCCGCCGGTCCCGGCGGCACAGGCGGCCATGGCCCGAGAGCGTGCGCCTTACGGCAGGCCGGCAACCGCCGCCGTGTCATTGACGAAACTGCCCACCGACCCGGTCCACGCCGCCGCCGCCGTCAGCGTAAGCGCCACAACAAGGAACGGCGTGAGCAGTGTAATTCTCATAACCAAACTCCTGATTGCCCACAAAGTAAGCTAAGTTTTATGAGACAGTCAAGTCTGATAATTTATACATTTATCGCGAGGCGTAGCCCAAGCGGCTGTCACGAACGGCAATCACCCGCGCGTCACGCAACACAAATACCGTGTCGAACTTCAGAGCCACCGTGCGCGCCTGCGGCCACGGATCGCGCCCGCCCAGGCGGCTGACCGGATAATAGAGCGTCAGCCCGCCATCCAGCTGCGTCACCGTGTCCATCGGCGCGCCCAACCCCTGCTCCACGTCGGCAATCGTGGTGCTTCCCGTGGAGAATCCCGCAATCGTGCCCGCCAGCGCCGTGGCCGGCACGACAGCCGCTACCGCGGCGAGGCCAAAAAGAAAGAAGGTGCGCATGAATGCCTCCAACAATATTTTGGAGGATGAGCTTTTTTATTAAGACAATCAAGGTCAAAATAGCGACAAACGTAAATTTTCACGCCGACGGGCGTTGCCCCCACGCCTCTGCCCGACTCTCGTACACCAACATCACATGCCCAGCCCGCAGGAATGCATCTGTCTCCCGCATGCCAATCGCCCCAAGCACCATGCGCGACCCAAAATTGTCCGCCCGCGCCACCGCCACAATCCGCGCAATACCCACCTGGTCATGCGCATGGCGCAACGCCGCGGACGCCGCCTCCCGCGCCACCCCGCGCCCCCGCGCCTCCGGCCACACCGCAAACCGCAGCGATAACCCCCGCCCGTCCGGCCGCTCATGCACGCCCGTCATGCCCTGAAATCGCCGCCCCTCATGAATGGCAAACATCCCCGCGCCAAACCGCGCCCAAATCGCCACATCCTCCGCCAACTCCGCCGCCACCTCCCACGGCGACCGCACCCCCCCCAACATCTGCCCAAACACCAGCGGATCCGCCTTCAACCGCACCAAATCCGCCAAATCCCCCGCCCCCACCGGCCGCAAAACCAGCCTCGCTGTGCGGATGTGAGGGGTCATAGTGAAGGCCAGGGGGCTCTGCCCCCTGGACCCCCGTTGGGGCCGGGGGCCCCAAACCCCGATCTGTTTGTCAAAAGAAAAGGAGGGGGCATTACGCGGTGGGTGGCGCGTCCGAGCGGTTGATGCCCCCTCCTT
>DATJOH010000545.1:0-4538 GCA_035507235.1 Acetobacteraceae bacterium | reverse complement strand
CTACGCGCCACTGTTCGGCTATCACCTGGAACGATTTCCCTTCAAAACCATCCACCCGGGCAGCGCTTTCATGGCATTCGACGACCGGCTGAACTTCAAAAATCCCGCCTGCTACGTCTTTCCCGGCGCCAATCAATGCAGCCCTGGCGATCAGTTCACCCAGTCGCTGGCGGATGCATTGCGCACCTTCCTCGCCTATGGCCCACTGCCCTTCAACAAGCCGCTCTACGCCCGCGCCGCCGACTGGATCGGCCTGCTGTCGTTATGCGTCTTCCCGCTCCTGCTCGGCGGCAGCGCCTGGTGCCTCCGGCGCCGCAAGCCGATCAAGCTGCCCTAGCGTTGGCAACTCCCCCGCCGCGGCTTCGGCCTCCCGGTAAAGCGTCAGCACCTGCCGGCCGAGCGGGGTCAGCGTCGCGTGCCCCCCCGCGGTCCCACCTGCCTTGGCTGCCACCAGCCGCCCCGTGAAACTCGTGTTCAGATCATCGATCAGCAGCCAGGCGCGACGGTAGGACATCGCCATGGCCCGCCCCGCAGCACTGATCGATCCGTGTTCCGCCACCAATTCCAGCAGCCGGGCCTTGCCCGGCCCCAGGCTGCGGCCATTGGCGAAGTCAACGCGAAGTGTGAGCCGGGACGCTGGCGCGGTAATCTATGTCACCGATCTATTTCACCGGCACGCTGAGATTGAGCCCAGGCGCCGGCGGCTCCCGCTCGTAGGTGCCGTGCTCCTCGCTCGAATCCCGCGCGAATCCGTCCGCCTCGGAGGACGCGGCGCGCGACAGCAGCGTCGGCATCAGCCGCGCCTCAGCCGGCCCGCCCAGCGACGGCGCGCTGACATCCACGTCCGGCACCGGCGCCGGCGCGAACTTGCCGCTCGGCACCACCGGCGCCGGCACGCTGGCAATCAGCGACGAATTCGTGGCACCGAGCACCGCAGAGTTCGCCAGTTGCACCGGCAAGGCGGACGCCGCCCAGGCCACACCACCACCGGCCAAAAAGCCAGAAGCCGCCAGGAGCGTCGCCGCGAACTTCGGAAGAGAGAAGCTCATGGCTGCATCCTCACAACCTTCCTCAGGCGGTATCAAGTAAAAAACGCACGTCATCCGTGTGGCGATGAAGGGCGTGGCAAGTGTGCACCGCTTGCGCCCGGCCCATCTCAACCGCGCGGCGCGAGAATTCCTGCCCTCACGCCTACAGATGCCCTATTAAGGTGAAGTAAGCAGCTTTGCCTTCACGATGGGGTAAACTGCGCCTAGATTGGCTCGGCCGCGTCCCCCCGCGCCGCACACTAAGGACAGATACCGCATGAAATTCCGCATCGGCCTGCTGCTCGGCGCCGCCTTCCTCACCGGCGTGGTGGCTGGGCCCACCCTGCATCGGCTTGGCCCGGCGCTCAATATCCATGCCGCCCGCGCCGAGGACACGCCGGCCGACCGGGACGATGCCTATCACGCCCTCACCCTGTTCGGCAGCGTCTTCGAAAAAGTGCGCGCCGACTATGTGGAGCCGGTCAAGGACCAGACGCTGATCGAAAACGCGCTGGACGGCATGCTCTCCGGTCTCGATCCCCACTCCTCCTACATGAACCCCAAGCAGTGGGCGGACATGCAGATCACCACCAAGGGCGAGTTCGGCGGCCTTGGCCTAGAAGTCACCGCCGATGACGGCCTGATCAAGGTCATCAGCCCGATCGACGACACGCCTGCCGCCCGCGCCGGCATGAAAACCGGCGACCTCATCCTCTCGCTCGACCACAAATCCGTCGAAGGCCTTTCGCTCAACGACGCGGTGGACAAGATGCGCGGCCCCAAGGGCACCACCATCACCCTCACCGTGAAACGCGAGCACGTGGACAAGCCGATCGAGGTCACCATGACCCGCGAGGAAATCCACATTCAGGTGGTGAAATCCGCGGAATATGGCGACATCGGCTATATCCGCCTCTCCAGCTTCAACGAGGAGAGCGATCCCAAGCTCCGCGAAGCCATCGACAAGATCAAAGCCGACGAAAAGGGCAACCTGCGCGGCCTGATCCTGGATTTGCGCAACAACCCGGGCGGCCTGCTGGACCAGGCCGTGGATATCTGCTCGGACTTCATCAGCGACGGCGAAATCGTCTCCACCCGCGCCCGTCACGAAGACGAGTCGCAGCGCTGGGATGCCAAGGGCACCGACCTGCTGGACGGGCTGCCGCTGGTCGTCCTGATCAATGGCGGCTCCGCCTCGGCCAGCGAAATCGTCGCCGGCGCCCTGCAGGACCATCGCCGCGCCGTCATTCTCGGCACCCGCAGCTTCGGCAAGGGCTCGGTGCAAACCGTCATCCCGCTCGGCAATGACGGCGCCATGCGCCTCACCACCGCGCGCTACTACACGCCCAGCGGCCGCTCCATCCAGGGCCTTGGCATCGCGCCGGACGTGCAGGTGGCGGAAACCCGGGACGACGAAATGCACTTCCTGCCGGACCGCGAGGCCGATCTGAACCACGCCCTGAAGAATGAAGGCGGCAGCGAACCCACCAAGCCGGCCGCGTCACGTGACGACCTGCCGCCGGAAGCCAAGAACATTCCGTCCAAGCCGCCTACGAACTGGCCCAAATTCGACCCAACCAAGCCGGACACGGACTTCCAGTTACAGCAAGGCATCGCGCTGGCCCAGGATATGGCCCAGCAGCGCCACGCCGCCCGGTAAAAGCCTGCCGCCATGGCGCAGGCTGCCCTCGCCGCTTCCGCACCGAAGCGGCCCGTAACCTATCGGGCCCTCGGCCGCTTCTGGGCGGCCGTTGGGGTCGTGGCTGTCGCGGGAATCGTCATCCTGCAAATCCTCGGGCCGGTGCCGAAACCGGCCGTGAAGCACGCCCCGCTGCTCGCCGCCGTCGCACCCCGCCACGCCCCGCCGCCCAAATCCGCCATTCCGCCCCCCGACCCGGCGCTGCTGGAAAAGGCCCCGGACGACGTGCCGGACGTCGAAGGCCGCTCCATTCCGCAAGTCGCCACGGATGGCCGCACCCCCATGGCCACCTACGCGGCGCCATTTGATCGCACTGACAAACATCCGCGCGTCGCGCTCATCATCAGCGGCGTCGGCCAGGACCAGGCCCTGGCACAAACTCTTCTCACCCATTTGCCGGGCGCCATCGATGTCGCCTTCTCGCCCTATCTGCCGAACGACCGCGCCGATCAGGTCGCGAAACTCGCCCGAGACAACGGCCACGAATGTCTTCTGACCATTCCGATGGAGCCGAACGAATACCCCACCACCGCCGGTGAGGGACCGAAAATGCTCCTGAGCAGTGGTGACAGCCAGGACAACAGCAATAAGCTGGTTTGGGCGCTTTCTCGATTTGGCGGCTGCATCGGCGCCACCGGCGCCGCCGACAACGGCATGATGGGCGAACGTTTCGCCCAGACCGATACGAGTTTCGGTGAAATGGTGCACGCCATCAGCAACCGCAAAATGATGTACCTCGATCCGAAAACCGGCGCCGGCGTGCTATACAACGATACGGTGCCCGGCGTGCGCATCGCGGACGTGGTGATCAGTTCGCCGCCGGATCAGCCGCTCAGCGCCGACGCCATCGACCAGCAGCTCGATGCGCTTACGCAACTGGCACTCCGCCGCGGCACCGCCATCGGCGTCGCCAGCCCGCCGACGCCGGTGCTGCTGGATCATGTCGCCCTCTGGGCCAATCAATTGGCCTCAAAAGGCGTCACCCTGGCGCCGCTCACCGCCATCCCGTCCCCAACCGACCCCAGCGATGCCCCCAACTGAGGCGGCGCCCACCGCCCTGCCCTACCGCCGCAACGTCGGCGCCGCTCTGTTCAACCGCCACGGCCGCGTCTTCGTCGGCCGCCGCGCCGACCTGCCGCCCGATCTGGCGCAGTCCTGGCAAATGCCCCAGGGCGGCATAGACGAAGGCGAGGACCCCCGCGCCGCCGTGCTGCGCGAACTCGCCGAGGAAGTCGGCACCGATAACGCAACCATCCTCGCCGAACACACCGAATGGCTCGAGTATGACCTGCCGGAACATCTGGTCGGCGTCGCCTTCGGCGGCCGCTACCGCGGCCAGCGCCAACTCTGGTTCGCGTTGCGATTTTTGGGCGAAGACAGCGAAATCCGCCTGGACGCCCATCACCACCCCGAATTCACCGCCTGGCGCTGGGCCGACCTCGCCGAACTGCCGTCCCTGACGGTACCCTTCAAGCGCCCCATCTACACCCGCATCGCCGCGGATTTCGCGCGCTTTGCCGCAGGCGAGTTGGAAGAAGGGAAGAACGTTCTTTTTTGAAAAAAAGAACCAAAAAACTTTTGTCTGTTGCGTACCTGGCGGGAGGCCGGCTCCCCGCTAGCCACGAAGAAAAAAATTTACGTGGCCGAGTTTAAGTGGCGCTATATTAACCGTCAGAACGCTGACATTTTCGGGGCTGCGATAGGCCTGTGCCGACCCGCAACAAACGGCCGAAAGGAAAGCGAGAGCTAAGTCAGTGATCGAAAATGCAAAACCGTTGTGCGTGGCGATGCTGCTATCTTTGCTGATAGCA
>DATJOH010000544.1:0-4401 GCA_035507235.1 Acetobacteraceae bacterium | reverse complement strand
GAGGCGGCGGCCCGCCATAGCCAGGCACCTGGTTGCCATGCGCGTACATGCACTGCGCGTAAGCCGCGTTGTAGCGCTGCTGGATGCTCATCTGAGCATATTGCGCGGGTCCCGCACCTACCGCCGTGCCGCCGATCGCGCCTGCCCCGGCGCCGATTGCCGCGCCGCGGCCGCCACCGACCGCCGCCCCGAGCCCGGCACCCAAGGCGGTACCGACAACACCGGTCAGGAGCTGCTGATTATTGGCCTGCTGCGCCGCACCGGCGGTCTGCTGGTCCGCATAGCCCTGGCAGGTCGCCTGGTCCTGCTGGAACACCGGGAACGGCTTGTTGGGCGCCGGCATCACGGCAATGGTCGGGCCCATCGGCTGGGTCACGCAGCCATCGAGCACAAGCAGCGCCGCTATGGCGGCGTAAGCCTTCATTGGGATCATTCAAAGGTTCTCATCGCGGTGGGGAAGCGGGAACCTGACGCCATGGCCCGTTGCAGGCCGCGACGTAAGGGTAATAGCCCTGCGGAGTGTCGCAGTAGTACCAGAATTGCGCCGGCGGCAGTCCAGTGGGAACCGGCGGTGCCTGCTGCACAACGATGGCTGGCGGCACGTAGGTAGGGTACGGATATATCGGCGCGGGATAGAAATACCACGCCCCGCCGGTGGCCCACCACCAGGCAAACCGCCCGTCGTGCCAGTCATGCACCCAATGGCCGCCGCGCCACACGTTGAGCTCATGCGGCGAGAAGCCGTGAAAATCGCGGCCGTGGAAATCGGGACCCTCGCGGCCATGGAACCCATGATCCTCGTGCTGGGCAAAAGCCGGCGCGGCGAGTGCCATGCCGCCACCCAGCACGGTAGCCAAAAGGACGTGACGAAATATTGCGCGCATGTTCAGAACCCTTACTGCCGGCCACAAAGCGCGCGGCAGCGAATTGCCGCATCCCGCGCCGGCGCGGCGCGCCCGACCGCATGGACCGACAGGGCTCATGGTCCTGAGCGCGGCGATCGAAGATTGGGATCGGGCATGGCAAGGCGACATTGATCGAGATCAACGCCGGGATCAACGCCGCGGGTCTGGTTGCGGCATGCGCCGATGGCCAGGGCAGACCCGTGGGACCTCACCCGGCGGCGCGCCGCTCCAGCACCGCGGCAAGCTCGGTCATGAACACGCCGACCGCATGGAACAAGCGCTCGGCCTCGGCCTCGGTGTACTTATCGATCGGCGCGAGCCGGCTGCCGCGGTAGCGGCGGCGCACTTGCTCCAGCGCCGCGAGCAGCGGCCCTTGCTCTGCCGGCATCGTATTGCTCAGCAGCGCCGTGATGCGCGCCCATTGACGTTCCTCGCTCGGCAGCGGAGCGTTCAGCGTTGCACCCAACGCCGCCAATCCGGCCTCGACGACCCGCGTGCAGTGAAACGCCGCCGCGCCCGGTCGACGGTAGGCGAGGCACAGTGCCGCCTCCTCGATGTCATAGGCCGCTTCGGGCAGGACGTTCTCGACGGCAGTCCCGTACGGTGCCGGGATCACCAGATGGCGCCATTGCGCCGGGGTCAGTGTGACCACCCGGGTCGCCGCCAGTTCGTTCGACAGCCGTGCTTCCATTCGCGCCAGGGCGATCGCCAGCCGCGCGGCCCCGATGCGGCCAGTTTCGATCTGCGCCAAGAGCAAGCGCGCCTCGATCGCGGCATGCACCGCATCCAGAGTCTCGAGGGCGCGCACCAGGGCGCGGACATGCGTCAACCCGCCGGCGAGCGCGTCTTGTCCGTCGGCGGCAGCCTGCGCGCCACGCAACGCGGCAAGGGCGGCGACATAGGCCTCGGCTTTGGCGAGCAAGCTGTCGCCCGGCACGTCGTCCGCCGGTTCCGGTTCGGCAATGCCATTCTGCTGCAGCGGCGGCGCTCCGGGCACCTCGTCGGCAGCGGCAAGCGTCCCTGGCGACAGCCGTTCGCGATACAGCAATCCCGCCGCCGTAGATTCATCAGGCTTGCGCCAGGTTTCCACGCCGTCGGCATCGATGTGATGGCGCCAGATCTGGCCGCTTTCGTCACCGGAGATCACCAGCAGATCGCCGCTGTCACCGTCTTGCCAGGCATCCAGCATGGCCAAATGCTCGTAGGTCTCGGCGTAGCGCATCCACCGTCCGTGGTCGGGCGAGGCGATTTCGACCGGCCTTGCTTGATACGGGGAGGCTGTCGCGGCGCCGTCCTGCGCGCGCAGCAGGAACAAGCTGTCGCTGCCGCGGCGGCGGGCGATTACCGCGAGGCCGGTGGCGTCGAGCCGCGTTTCATGCCGCACGAGATTGTCGCGGGCGAGCAAGTCCTGCACGGCCGCTTCGTTCTCCGGCGCCATCATCAGCGGCATCGCGAAGCGTGGGAAATCGGCCGCAAGCACGAACGGCACCGGCCCGTGCCAGCCGACGCCGCAGCCGATTTCCCGCCCGTCATCGAGGCGAACGTGCAGGATGCTGTCGAGGCCGATCATAGATTCGAAGAGGGTCGGCTCCCGGGCATCGCTCATGCGGGTTTTGGGGCCGAAATGAACGCGCACGGCGTGTTCCTCGCCGGCGAAATGCTCTGCGGTAATGCGGCGGGGAATGGTCGTTTCGGCAGATCCCGCGACCTCCGCCAGCCTGCCGTCACGACGGACGCGATAGAACCGAACCATCCGCGCCGGTCCGGTGAACTCCACGCGCGCCGGTTCGCCGTAGAGCGGCCCATCGAGCGCGCCGCGCCGGCGTTCCATCGTGCATTCGCGGATCAGGCCGGCGGCGTCCATCGTTTCGCGAATGATCAGCATCGCCAGCGCCAGACGACCTGCGCCCTGCAGGCGGTGCCGGGCGAGCCATCGAGGCAGGGCGGCCTGGCGCAGCGGGGCGGGTTCGTCAGCGACGTGATAAAGCTGGGTCTCGCGCCCATCAGGATACAGCGTGACGCGGGCGATAACATGCTCTACCGGGTCCGGCGCCACACCCTCGAGGGACGCCAGGTGTTCGGCGAGTTGTGCGCCCGTCCAATCCTCACTTCGTCCAGCCGTGTCCATCCCCTGATCCGGCAGTGTTCGGCAACCTCACCCACACCCAGGCAGCAGAGCTTGCAACATATCGCGGAACCGCCTGCCTAACACGTTCCCGTTTCCATTTGCTTTCAGCGCAGACGAATGCACAAAAAAGAGACGAAGCGGAGTCGGCGTGACAGAGCATTCTACTAAGAAAAAGCGGGAATTTAACGCCACGTCAACGGTAATGATGTCGCCAAAATCACGATTTGATCGCGGTGATGCAACATTGCGCCTGCCAGGACGATGAATCTACCGAAACTATGCCCATTTTTTAGCTAATCCGGCGGCTAAATGCAACCTTTGGCTGTAACAACTGTGCTAACCCTTGCTCGGGCGATGACGTTACCAGGCTGCCTCGCGCCACCAAGGGCGCCCGCAAGGCGCGGTCGACGCGGGCCGCCAGGTCGGTCATCCGATAGGGCTTGCGGATCAAGTCCTCGCCCTCCAGTCCTGCCTGGTAGGTCCCGAGGTCGGCGTAGCCGGTGGCGAAGAGAACGCGTGGGGCGCGCCCGGCTTCGCGTGCCAGCCGCACAACATCGGCGCCGTTCAGACCCGGCATGGCGACGTCGACCAGAAGCAGGTCGAACTCGGCGCCGGAGGCAAGCAGATCGAGCGCATCATTGCCGTTGCCGGCGGCGGTGACCCGATAGCCGAGCTCGTCCAGCATCGTCACCACGAGGTCCCGCACATCGTCATCGTCGTCCACGACCAGGATGCGGGCGTTGCGGCCGACCACCGGCGCCTCCACCGGAACTGCCGATTGCGCCGGAGTAACGGCTTCGGCGCGCGGCAAATAGATGGACACCGTCGTGCCGTCGCCGGGAGCGCTACTCAGCTTCACCGTGCCGCCCGACTGCCGCACGAACCCGTATACCTGCGACAATCCGAGGCCCGTCCCCTTGCCTTGCTCCTTGGTGGTGAAAAACGGCTCGAAGGCGCGCTCGCGCACCTCTTGGGTCATGCCGGTTCCGGTGTCGGCGACGGCGATGGCGATGTAGTCTCCGGGAGCGAGGTCCCCGGCCAGTTCCGGCGGCACCGAGCGCAGGACGCTGCTGCCGAGCGTGAGCCTGCCGCCATCGGGCATGGCATCGCGGGCGTTGATCGCCAGGTTCAGCAGCGCGAGCTCCAGTTGCGCCGGATCGATGAAGGCCGGGGGCAGGCTGTCGTCGAGACGTACCTGCAACGAGACTGTGGCGCCCACGGCGCGGGTCAGCAGGTCACCGATGCCGGAGACGAGACGGCGGAGATCCACGGGCTCCGGCGCGAGGCGCTGGCGCCGTGAGAAGGCGAGCAATTGTTGGGTCAGCCGTGCACCGCGCTCCGCCGCGCGCCGCGCATTGTCAGCGAAGC
>DATJOH010000543.1:0-2437 GCA_035507235.1 Acetobacteraceae bacterium | reverse complement strand
ATCGTTTCAATCGCCGCTTTGACCTCAAGGCGATGATCCCGCGCCTGACCTGGGCCAGCGTCCGAACCCCGCCAATGCCGTACCGACTGCTAAAACTGGCTGAGGTTTATGCCTAACCAAGAAAGTTTTTTGGTTCTTTTTTTCAAAAAAGAACTTCTTTCTTGAAAGAAAGAAGCAAAGAACTTTTATCTGTTATCGGATGCGGGCGCAACAACTAGACCCATCCGTGCACGGAAGCGGCCGTTACCGCGAGTCGGTCGGATACACCGCGCGTCGTAACGAGAGCCCGCAGGTCGCGCCGCGCGAGCACGGCGGGCAATGCGGCGGCAATGATGGCGCGGCGCGTCTTCGTGTGGTTGCCCAGTAGCCGCGATGCCGCCGCCGCCAGGGCGGGGCGCGCGGCATTCGCCACCTGGAGTGGACGCTCAAATGCCGCCTCAGGCACCAGGCCGGCCGCCGCCAGCACATCCACGGGCAAGACCACGCGCTGCTGCGCCGCCAGTGCCGGTACGTTGCGCAGCGTGCCGGCGATACCGTAGGCGGCGCCGAGATCGCGCAGCCGCGCCTGCTCGGCCGTGCTGGCGCCGAGCGCCGCGCCCTGTGCCACCGCCAGGCCGCCCGGCCCCTCACGCATGCGCTCCACGAAGGCCTCCAATGTGTCCGGCGGCCCCTCCACATCGGCGTCCCGCGCCGCGATCATGCCGAGCAGCGGCGTCGCTGGGACCGCGCCATCCGCCAGCATCGCCCGGAGCGGCGAGGCCACCGGATGGCGACGATCGGCGCCTTCCACTACCTCCCGCCACCATTGCAGCCGGATCAGGGCGAGCCCCGGCTCGCGTGCCACTTCCTGGGCTCGCGCCAACGCATCGTTAAAGGCGATCAGGGTAAACAGGGCTTCGCGCCGGTCCCCCGGGGCGAACAGCGCACAGAAATACCGGTCCGGGTCACGCTTGCGCGCCGTATCGCGGAGCTGAACCATGCCGAATGCCACGTGCTGCCTTTCGCCGGGCATGCACCCTACCGCCAGCTTGACGGTGCCGGTGCGGAACCATAGGTCAGTCGCACGTTATAGAAGCGCCGCATCCGCGGCAGATAGTAGCGCCGCACCCGCGGCACCCCCTGCCCTCACAACCGCCGGAGCTTGCCATGGCATTCGAACTCCCGCCCCTGCCCTTTTCCACCAACGCGCTCGCCGGCGCCGGCATGTGCCAGGAGACGCTGGAACTGCACCACGGCAAACATCACCAGGCCTATGTTACGGCCCTGAACGGGTTCGTCGAAAAGGACGATGCGCTGAAGGGCAAGTCGCTGGAGGATATCGTCACCTCGCAGGCGGCGACCCCCGGCCCGATTTTCAACAATGCCGGCCAGCACTGGAACCATATCATTTTCTGGCAGGTGCTTTCCGCGAATGGCGGCAAGATACCCGGCAAGCTGCAGGCGAAGATCGATAGCGATCTTGGCGGCACCGACAAATTCAAGGAGGCCTTCAAGGCCGCCGCGGTCGGCCAGTTCGGCAGCGGGTGGGCCTGGCTCGTGCTTTCGCCCAGCGGCAAGCTCGCGATTACCAAGACGCCGAACGGCAGCAATCCGCTTGCCACCGGTGAAGGCAAGGTGCTGCTCGCCCTCGATGTGTGGGAGCACAGCTACTATCTGGATTTCCGCAACCGCCGGCCGGATTACACGCAGAACTTCCTGGATAAGCTCGCCAATTACGAATATGCCGACGCGCAACTGGCGGCGGCGTGAACCCGTTTTCCCTGCCGCTGATGATGGCGGAGCTCACTGCAGCCTCCGCCGAAACGATCTGGCATCGCACCGCGCTTATGCTCACCGGTGAATGCACGCACCGGGAATATGAGCGCATGGTGTCGGAGAAGCTCCACGCCACCAGCCTCGCGACAACCGCTCTGCTGACAGGCGAAACCGCCGAGGAAATCCTTCGCCCATTTCACCGCCACGCGACCGCTAATGCGCGGCGGTTGCGGCGTTGAAAGGAAGAAGGTCTTTTTTGCAAAAGAGTTTTAGCAG
This sequence comes from Acetobacteraceae bacterium, assembly GCA_035507235.1. Lineage (GTDB taxonomy): Bacteria > Pseudomonadota > Alphaproteobacteria > Acetobacterales > Acetobacteraceae > CAJCIS01. Next base: position 406 of record DATJOH010000543.1, on the reverse strand, counting down.
TGGCCGGCGGCACCGGGCGCTCAACGCCTGGATCGGCTGGTAGCAGCAACAGATAAAAGTTTTTTGCTTCTTTTTTTCAAAAAAGAAGCCTTCCTACTTTCCTGGCTTCGACGCCGGCGGCTGCACAAGATCCGCGAGCTTGGTGGTTAACGTACTCGCCTTGTCAGCGGGCACTTCGTAGGCCCAGCCCTTGGTGCGCGCGGTAATGTCCGCGGCCTGCTTGGCGGCGGCGCCGCTGCCGGTGGCCGTGACGGTCATCCAGGTCTGGCCGTTCGTTTTGGTCAGCGCAAAATCCGCGCTGAGGCCCTTGAAGGTGACCAGGTGCACCGTGCCGGCATCATCGCCCTTCAATTTCGTGGCCGGTTCCACGTCCTGCATGTTGAAGGACGCGAATACGTTTTCCACG
>DATJOH010000542.1:0-6219 GCA_035507235.1 Acetobacteraceae bacterium | reverse complement strand
GCGGCAATGGCGAAATCGTGCTGTTTCATGTGACGGCGAACGCGGATTGGAGCAATTTGCCGCTCTCCGGCCTGTTCGTGGACATGTTGCGGCGCGTTGTGCAGCGGGCGGCCGGGGTGGCGGTGGCCGAGGATACGCGGCCACTGCCGCCGGCGCAGATGCTGGATGGGTTCGGGCTGCTAGGCCCGGCGCCGGCGGGCGCCGAGCCGGTGGCGGCGGCCTTGCTCGCCACAACCATTCCGGGTCCGGTGCATCCGCCCGGATTCTATGGCCTTGCGCAGGACAGGCACGCGTTCAACCTTGGCGATCATGTGAAACTGGCTGACGCGGCACCCGTTCCAGGTGCGGTCAGGCGGGTGCTGAACGGTGCCGCGGTCATGGTGAAGCTGGGACCGGGGCTGGTGGCGCTGGCAATGTTGCTGCTGTGTGCCGATCTCGTGCTGACGCTGCGGCTGCGGGGATTGCTGCGGCCGGCGGTGGCGCTCCTGGCGTTGTGTCTGGCCGGCGAGGCGCGGGCGCAAACCGATCCGAATACGGAAAGCCCTGCGCTCGCCACGCATCTTGCCTATGTGATTACCGGCGATGCGACGGTGGATAGTATTTCGAAAGCGGGTCTTTCCGGTCTCTCGGACTACGTGAATGATCATACCGCGGCCGTTCTGGCGGATCCCAAGGGGGTGGTGCCCGGCAAGGACGATCTGAGTTTTTACCCGCTGCTCTACTGGCCCATCGTTGCCGGGTTGAATTCGTCGGCGCCGTTCACCGGCGCGTTGAACGATTACATGCATCATGGCGGCATAATATTGATCGACACGCGCGGCGGTGGCGCCGATGGCGCTTTCGCGCCCGGAACGGATGCGGCGTTGCGGCGGGCCTCTGCGGGGCTCGATGTGCCGCCGCTGGCGCCTTTGACCAATGCGCATGTGCTGGGCCGGGCGTTTTACCTGCTGAGCGAATTTCCCGGACGGTACGAAGGTGCGACGGTGTGGGTGCAGCGGGACCAGGATCGCAGCAACGATAGTGTAAGCCCCGTTATTATCGGCGCGAATGACTGGGCGGCGGCGTGGGCGACGGACGATGACGGGCGCCCGGAATTCGCGACGATCCCGGGCGGGCCGCGGCAAAGGCTGCTGGCGTGGCGGTTCGGCGTTAATCTCGTGATGTACGCGCTGACCGGCAACTACAAAGGTGATCAGGTGCACGTGCCGGCGATTTTGCAAAGGCTCGGTCAATAAGGGTCGGAGCAGTAGCGACCCTGCCTGTACGGGTGTGTTGTTTTTGCACGGACCGAGCCGATTACGTCACTGGCGCGCGATTAGACCGGAACTTCGGCGTGAAGTCCTGTTGCGCTGCGAAACCGCGCTTTTATAGTTTTACTAACTATTGGGCTGGCATGCGGGCAAGTTTGGACGCGGCCGGCCATCAGCGGGGGCGAAGATGGGTGAGCTTGCGCGTGCCGCCGCGTTGCTGGCCAGAGACCTGCAGCATGTGCCGTTTGAGCCCTACGCCTGGGATGTTTTTTCCCAGCGTCTGGCGGCAACGCTGAACGGCCCGGTGATACTCGGCACGGTGGATCTCGCAACTTTCACGCCGACCAACATTGAGCAGGTGCATTTGCCGGACGAGGCGATCACCGATTACTGCCGGCACTACTATAATATATCGCCCTGGAAGCAATGGATGATGCAGGCGGGCCAGGGCGCGGTTGCCGCCGGCAATGCCATCAATCCGCTGCCGCCCGAGCTTTACGAGAAAACTGAATTCTATGCGGATTTTCTGCGGCCCAATGGTATGCATCACGGCATCAGCGCGCGGGTGATGCGCGAAGGCAGTTTCGTCACCGATCTCGCGGTGCTGCGGGCACGCGAAAGGGGACCGATCGAGGGCGAGGAACTGGCGCTGATACGCTATTTGACGCCGCAGGTGCGGCGGGCATTGCGCGTGAAGCGCCTTCTGGAAACAGCGCGGCTGCCGCCGGGGCGGCTGTTGCAGCCGAGCGTCGGCGTGATGCTTGCGGATCGAAACGGAAAAGTATTGTTTGCCAATCCCACGGCGCTGGAACGGCTCTCCGAAGCCGACGGCATTACGATCGAACGGGGCGCACTCGCCGCGGCGCATGGCGAGGCGCGATCGCGGCTGCGGATGTTGCTGCGCCGCATCGTGGACGGCGCGCGGGACGCGGCGTGCAGCGGCGGCGAGATGATCGTGCCGCGGCCGAATCGCTGGCCGTTGCGGGTGACGATCGTGCCGACGCCGCCCGGTGACGATAATTTCGGCAAGGTGGCGCCGGCAGCAATGCTGCTGGTGCGTGAACGTCCAGCGCCGCCGGTATTTCGCAATTTGCCGATGCTGCAGGCGCGCGATCAGGGAGCGGACTGAGCCCCCCAAGGAAAAACAAAAAGAACTTCTTTTTGAAAAACTCAAGAAAGCTTTTATCTGTTTCGGGCAACGTCCGAATTCACTCATTTGGACTCGCTGCTGGACGCCACTGATAAAAGTCTTTTGCTTCTTTTCTTCAAAGAAAAAGAAGTCCTTTCTTGCCTGTTCTCCTTTTCGCCCCTCCCGGGCAGTTACCAAAAGAGAATTCTTCTTCTGACGTCGTTCAGCAAACGCGTGCCGGGTCGGCGCGGCCATTCATCAGCCGACCTCTAGGAAGTGACATGACCGGAAGGATTCATCTTTTTCTCAAGAAAAAGAAGAATCCTTCCTTGCGTTTTACACGCGCGCTACTGCCGCCACCTCGGCGGCGAAATCACCCTGCGGTCCGCGATCCACGCCTTCGCCCAACTGGAACCGGGCAAAACCCACCAGATTTGCGCCGGCCTTTTTCATGACCGCGCGCACGCGGCTTTCCCCGTCATGCACCCACACCTGCTCCAGCAGCGCAACCTCTTCGTAATATTTGCGCACGCGACCGTCGACCATTTTCTCGATAATGGCCTCCGGCTTGCCGCTCGCGGCGGCCTGTTCGCGCAGCACCGCCCGCTCACGCTCCAGCGCCGCCGGATCGACGCCGTCGATATCAAGCGCGTCCGGGCGCGCGGCGGCGATGTGCATGCCAACCTGGCGGCCCAGCAGCTCCAACGCATCGAGTTCGGTCGGCGCCTCGATCGCCACCAGCACGCCGATCTTGCCGACGCCCGGTCGCAGCGCGGAATGCACGTAGGTCGCAACGACCCCCTGATCGACCGAGAGCACTCTGGCACGGCGCAGAATCATGTTCTCGCCGATCGTCGCGATCAGCGCGGTCATTTCTTCACCGACATTACGGATGCTGTCCGGGTAGGCGGCCTGCTTCAGCAGTTCGACATCCTCGCCGACGTCGAGCGCGATCCTCGCCACCGTTTCGACAAACGCCTGAAAGGACTCGTTGCGCGCGACGAAATCGGTTTCCGCGTTCACTTCCACCATGGCGGCGCGCCCGGGGCGAGACGCAACCGCGACCAGACCTTCGGCGGCGACGCGCCCGCTTTTCTTGGCGGCGGCGGAAAGCCCCTTCTTGCGCAGCCAGTCGATCGCCGCTTCCGTATCGCCGTCCGCTTCGGTCAGGGCGCGCTTGCAATCCATCATGCCGGCGCCGGTGCGCTCGCGCAGATCCTTGACCAGGGCGGCAGTGATTTCAGCCATGATTTGCTCCGTCGTGCATTACGAAAAAGGCCAGGGGCTCCGCCCCCTTGCTCCCTTCGCTCTCCCCCTCCGGGCGCTCAGGTCGCAAGCCCGCTGGGGACAAGTCCCCAGCCCCATTTCTTTGTCGGGCCTCGACCGGCCCCGTGCTTTTCCCCGAAAAAAGACAGGTTCTAAGGACTTGTCCTTAGCGGGGGTCCAGGGGGCAGAGCCCCTGGCCTTACTTCCTCAATGAACCGCCGCCGCAGCTTCCGGTTCAGGTATCACGGCGACCGCCTCGGGAATTTCCTCGGCGGCGCCAAGATCGGCGCCGCTGGCGGAAAGTTCCTCGCTGATACCGTCGAGCACCGCGCTGCTAATAAGTTCGCAGTAGAGCGCGATGGCACGGATGGCATCATCGTTGCCGGGAATTGGGAACGTGACGCCGGCGGGATCGGAATTGCTGTCCAGCACGGCGACCACCGGAATGTTCAGCTTGTTCGCTTCCTCGACCGCGAGTTTTTCCTTGTTCGTGTCGATGATGAACAGGATGTCCGGGAGGCCGCCCATTTCCTTGATACCGCCGAGCGAACGTTCCAGCTTGTCGCGGTCGCGCGTCAGTTCCAGCACTTCCTTCTTGGTCAGGCCATGCGTGTCGCCGGACAGCGTGTCCTCGATCTGGCGCAGCCGTTTGATCGAGCCGGTAATGGTTTTCCAGTTGGTCAGCATGCCGCCGAGCCAGCGGTGGTTCACGTAATACTGGCCGCAGCGTTTCGCCGCTTCCGCAACGTGTTCCGCCGCCGCGCGCTTGGTGCCGACAAACAGCACGCGGCCACCTTTCGCGGTAACATCGCGCACTTCGCGCAGCGCCCGATCCAGCATCGGCACGGTCTGCTGCAAGTCGATGATGTGCACCTGGTTGCGCACGCCGAACAGGTACGGCGACATGCGCGGGTTCCAGCGGCGCGTGTGGTGGCCAAAATGAACGCCGGCTTCTAGCAGCTGGCGCAATGAGAAATCGGGCATCGCCATGGGTGGCGTGATCCTTCCTGAGCGTCCGGTTGAGCCTCCGCGAGGGTAGCCTGACGGCACCGGACCTGGGATTTGCGCCCCAGGGAGGGCCCTCGCGTGTGAATTATCGCCGCCGGCCCCGGGGGGCAGTGCAGGGGGCAGGCAGTGACGGCGCGGCATATGGCGCAATGGGACCGGAAAGGCAAGCCGCGCGCTTCCCTGAATCGCCTTCACACTGCTACCCGCCGCGGATGTCCCCGATGGATACAGGTCTGCCCGCCGAGCTGACTGTTGTCGTGCCCTGCTACAACGAGCGCGCCAACGTCGCCCCGATGGTTGCCAGGCTTGGCGCCACACTCGCCGGCGTCGGGTGGGAAGCCATCTTCGTCGATGATGACAGCCCCGACGGTACCGCGGCCGAGGTCCGCGCAATCGCAGCGATCGACCCACGGGTCCGCTGCATCCGCCGGGTTGGCCGCCGCGGTCTGGCCTCCGCGGTGATCGAAGGGGCGCTGGCCTCCTCCGCCAAATTTATCGCGGTTATCGACGGCGACCTGCAGCACGATGAAACGCGGTTGCCGGTGATGCTCGCCATTCTCAAGGCGGGCGAGGCGGACATCATCATCGCCAGCCGCTTCGCCGAGGGCGGCGACGCCGCGGGGTTGTCCAGCGGTTTCCGGCACAAGCTCTCGGCCGCGGCCATCCGCATCGCCGACAGCATGCTGCCGGCGCGCCTGAGCGATCCGATGAGCGGTTTCTTTATGCTGGAGCAGAGCCGTTTTGAGCGTCTTGCGCCCAACCTCACCGGCCAGGGCTTCAAGATTCTGCTCGATCTGCTGCTATCCGCGCGCGGGCAACTCAGGGTGCGGGAAATCGGCGCGACGTTCCACGCTCGTGCCGCGGGCGAAAGCAAGCTCTCGCCGCTCGTCATGCTGCAGTTCGGCGCGCTTCTGCTCGACAAGACATTCAACGGCGTGGTGCCGTTGCGCTTTCTCGCCTTCGCGCTGGTGGGGGCATTCGGCGTGCTCGTGAACCTGGCCGTGCTGGGCCTCGCGGGTGCTGCCGGCATGGGGTTCGACGCGGCGCAACTCACCGGCACGATCGCCGCGATGGTCGCGAATTTCGAGTTGAACAACGTGCTCACCTATCGCGACCAGCAACTGCGCGGCGCGCGGATGTGGCGCGGGTTGGCACTGTTCATGGTGGTATGCGGCGTGGGCGGGGTGGCCAATATCGGCATCGCGCGCGCGCTTTATCATGCGGAAGGCGCGGGACCGACCCCGGCGGCAGCGCTGGGCGCCATTGTCGGCGTGGTGTGGAACTACACCATGTCCGCGACCCTGGTTTGGGGACGCCGCTCGCTGATGGGCCGCCGGCGCGCCTGAAACATCCGGACTGGCCGCCATCGCTGAGCGATGGGGCCACGCCTCGCTGAACAGACGAATGTCGCTTTTTCTGCTACAGTGTGTTTAATAATACTTGTCGCGGCCCCAAGCGATGAATTAATGAACGCGTCCGTCTGAAAAGAGTTTGGGGCTATGCCTCTGCCCAATCGTCTGCGCCGGCTGGCGCTCCGCGTTTTGGCTTGCGGCGCGATCTTCGCCG